>JAGVMG010000064.1 GCA_020053915.1 Parachlamydiales bacterium
ACATGCTTTCGCTTAACATGTTTCCATTTCTCAGGAGATTGCCATGGGACAAAAGCAGAAGCATATTATATGTAAAAACTTTCTTAACTATGTACTAGTTGTGCCTGTCGGCTCAGCAGACTGTGTAGGTATCCTTGTGCGCTTAGCATAAGGACGATGGAAGCGAGTAGAAAAGTGAAGAGCTGAAGTAGAGATTGTAGATACGATGCTAAAAAAAAACCACTCCCCGCGAGGAGAGTGGCTTATAGATTCTTCCAAGACCAGAGATTGAGATCTTAGAACTCAAATCCAACTTTCACAGTCAACCCTTGGAGAGTAAAGTTGCCGTTTCTGTGAGAGCTGATGTTGATGTTCTGGTTGTGGTTGAACCATACTTGTTCTTCCCAACCAGCAGCGATTGTGAACTGGTAGTCATCATTGTGCCACCATGTTTGGTACATCAAGCCTAAGCCGATTTCTAACACTGGTTCAATAGTGTGTAGATCGCTCTTGCCTCTGTACGTCACGAGTTCTGTGCCGCCTTGTGTGGTTTCAAACTCATCTTTGCGAGAGTTGTCATAGTCTGTCCAGAGAGCTGCTAAAGCGAAGTCGCCGTAGATGCTCCAGTTTCTGTCAAAGTGCCAAGATGTATTCAAACCTGTGCGGATACCTAAGCCCCAGTAGTGCTGGTGCATTTTTACTTCAGCTTCTGCAACAGAAGTTAAAGAAGCGATACCAGTGTCAGCAACGCCTTCAAATTCTGTAGATTGGTTCTGGTGGATCCAAGCTGTTTTTAAACCGAAGTGAGGACGGAGTGTCAGGTATTTGCTGATCCAGAAGTTGCGTCCTAATTCTAAGTCGATCACGTTAAAGTGCATGTTCCAGCGTGTTTCAGCTTCTTGAACAGCCCAAATGCGAGGCTCATTGCTTCCTGTGTCAGAGAAACGCAGGTCAGTAAATACGCTTTCGCTGCTTTTTGTATTGTGGTGAGACTTAGTGTCTTCAGAGCGTAACCATGTCCAATTGAGGTACAAATCCCAAGTGTCATGTTTCATTGTTGTTCCAACGCCCAGTTTGAAACCTGGCTCAAATTGGTAATGTGGGTTGAGGACGTGACCATTAGAAGCGTTAGTTGTGCCATCAGGTGAGAATCCTGTAAATGCTACGCTTGAACCTTCTTGGTTTGGTTTCCACCAAATGAAGTCAGCAGTAACGAAGAAGTCACAATCTCCTTCAACTACTGGCTGTGCGCTTGGAGTGATGACGTAGCTTTGTGCTGTGCTGCCATTTCCATTTGTTGATCCTTTATTTGCAGCTTGATCTGCAACTAAAGATGCCATGCTTCCGCATGCTAATGTTGTTAATGCAATTAATTTCATCTTGCTCATCTCTACACCTTGGTAAGGAGTTCTACTTGAGCTCAAGGTATTTTTTTTTGGAATTTACGTGCAAGAAAAAAAATGAAAAGAGCTAGGTGTTTAGGAAAAATAGAGCAAAAAAATTCGAGTAAGTGATTTCGTTTTTTAAGCGGTTTTTCATAGAGAAAACGCAAGTTTTTGCCGCTTTGTTTTTTTGAGGCAAAAAAAGCGTAAAAATTTTTTTGTCGATGGGTTGCGTAAGAAAAAAATGATCCGTTTTTTAGGGGGAATGGCTTCGGTGTAAACACAAAGGGCGTGCGAAGGAGATCCCTCGCACGCCCTTAAAAAGCATGTATCTCAAATGTGCTTTAGCTTCCCTCTTTCGGAGTAGGCTCCATCGGAGTTGCGGTTGCAAGAGTTGTGTCCTCTTGCGGAGCCTCTCTTTCGATGAAATGGAGCTTGTCGTTTTCCACAGAGACGAGCCAATGGCCGCCTTTTCCTGGGTTAAGCAGCAGTTTTTCCGCGAGTGGATCCTCGAGGTACTGCTCGATCACGCGGCGCAATGGGCGGGCTCCCATTTCGGGTTGGAACCCTTTTTGCACAAGATACTCTTTGGCTTTCTCGTCTAAGATAATCGAGATCTGCTTGCGGGCTAAGCGCTTTTGCACTTTTTTGACTTCGAGCTCGATCACGTGGAACAGGTGAGCGCGGTCGAGAGGACGGAAAATCACAACGCCATCGATTCGGTTGATGAATTCCGGTTTAAAGGTTTTTTTCATCGAACCTTCGATCTTCTCTTGCATCCCTTTGTAGTCGAGCATTCCTTCTTGTACTGCAAAGCCCACTTCAGTGGATTTGCGGATGAGGTCAGCTCCGAGGTTGGACGTCATGATGACGATCGTATTGCGGAAGTCGATCTTCCTGCCAAACGAGTCGGTGAGTCTTCCCTCTTCTAAGATCTGAAGCAGGAGGTTCATCACATCAGGGTGGGCTTTTTCAATCTCATCAAAGAGAACGACGCAATAAGGGCGTTGACGCACTTGCTCAGTGAGCTGTCCTCCTTCTTCGTGACCCACATATCCTGGAGGCGATCCTGTCATGCGACTAATCGCAAACTTCTCCATGTATTCGGACATGTCGACCTGGATCAGCGCATCCTCGCCGCCGAACATGTTGATCGCAAGCTGTTTTGCGAGTAGCGTTTTTCCAACCCCAGTAGGTCCGAGGAAAAGAAATGCGCCAATCGGGCGGTTGGGATCTTTGATATCGGCTCTGCTGCGGCGAATGGCTCTGCAGACAATGCCAATGGCTTCATCTTGACCGATGATTTGATCTTTTAAAATCTCTTCCATCTTCAAGATTTTGGACGTTTCTCCTTCAGTCAGACGTGTGAGTGGGATGCCGGTCATTTTAGATATGATGTTGGCAACCTCTTCCTCATCGACAATCACTTGATGCTCTTCTTTGTTGTTTTCCCACTCAGTGAGAAACTTCTGAAGATCTTCGCGCAGCGTTTTCTCTTTATCGCGCAGTTTCGCGGCTTTTTCATACTCTTGCTTGCTAATCGCTTCTTCTTTTGCAAGGCGGATTGCTTCCATTTCCGCTTCTTTCTTCGTGATGTCTTGCGGCTGGTGCATCATTGCGATGCGCGCTTTTGCTCCCGCTTCATCGAGAAGATCGATCGCCTTATCGGGTAGAAAACGCCCCGTGATATAGCGGTCTGAAAGGTAAACGGAGGATTTAATCGCAGCATCTGTGTAGATACACTTATGGTGGCTTTCATACTTTTCTTTCAGTCCGAGTAAAATCGCGATCGTCTCTTCTAAGGAAGGAGGTGCGACTAGAATCTTTTGGAAGCGGCGCTCAAGGGCGGCATCTTTTTCGATGTGTTTGCGGTATTCATCGATTGTTGTCGCGCCGATACACTGGATCTCACCGCGCGAAAGTGCTGGCTTGAGGATGTTAGAAGCATCGATCGCCCCTTCTGCAGCGCCCGCACCCACAATGGTATGCAGCTCATCGATAAACAGAAGAATGTTGCCATGCTTTTTGACCTCATCCATGACTGCTTTGATTCGCTCTTCGAATTGACCGCGGTATTTTGTACCAGCGATCATGAGAGTCAGGTCGAGAGAAATCAGTTTCTTTTTAGAGAGATGATCGGGGACATCGCCTTTGACAATCGCTTGAGCCAAGCCTTCGACAATCGCCGTTTTACCGACGCCGGCTTCACCAATGAGCACTGGATTGTTTTTGCGACGGCGGCAGAGGATCAAAATGAGCCGTTCCACTTCTTCTTTGCGACCAATCACTGGATCGAGCTTCCCTTCTCTGCAGAGCTCTGTTAAATCGTGGCCATAGGCTTTGAGAGCGGGCATTTTATCAGAAGAGAGAGTCTTATCCTGCGATTTAGCAGAGCTGTTAGGCGTTCCACCGGAAACACTCATCGGAGGCAATTGTAAATTAAAGGTCTCGAGCTCTTTTAAAACTTCTTTGCGGATGTCTTTCAAATTGATGTTCAAATTTTCTAAGACTTGAGCTGCCACACCGTCGTTTTGGCGCAATAGAGCGAGGAGGAGGTGCTCAGTGCCCACGTAATTATGGTTGAGGCTAGAGGCCTCTTCATTGGCAAACTCAAACACTTTCTTCACTTTTCCAGTGAGAGCAGGATCTCCATATACTTGGATCTCAGGGCCGAATCCCACCATCCGTTCCACTTCAGAGCGTACGGTTTCATAATCGAGATTAAAATTGCGCAAGACATTGACGGCGATCCCTTGACCCAGCTTGAGAAGCCCAAGCAAGACGTGTTCCGTCCCAAGATAATTGTGGTTCAGGCGCTGTGCTTCTTTTTTAGCGAGCTTAATAACCTGTTTGGCGCGATTTGTAAATTTATCAAACATATGACATCCTTTATGAATGAGCTGACCCTTTCCTGATAATAAGACTTGAACTCTTTTTTGGCAAATAACCGTTACTATTATTTTAAATGATTCAGAATGAGTTTGTTGTGTTAATTAGATGGGATTTCTCGATGTTCCACTTTTTTTTAGCCTGATCATTCTCGATTTCCTTACGGCGTCTCTGGATTCCTTAAGAGGGGTTATTGGATTGATCGTTCCCATAAGTCCATTTATTCAAAGCAAGCCTGGATGATAACGCCGCGAATGCGGCTAAGGATAAACACCTTCGGAGCGATAGGCTAATGATTCGCATGATGCAGGGAAACCCCGCACCCCATAGAAAGAGAGAGCTGGCAAATCTTAAGTTTTGCGGGCGTCCTCAAAAGCTCCTTTTAATGAGATTCGGGGTTTCCCTGCATCATGCGAATCATTAGCTGCGTTTTGCAGCGTTATCATGTCCCTTAGTTTTGATAAATGAGGCTTAATAGGTAACGATTAGGTCAATAGCCAAAGCGCTATTGACCTCTCTTAAGGAATCCAGGTTCGCCGCAGAAAAGCGAACGTATCAGGAAAAGTGGAATATCGAGGGTTTATGCCTAAAACTTTCAGATTTTGAAGTTTTTTTGTATAAACAAGATTCAGTGGCAGGTTTAAACCGTAAAGGTTACGGTTGTACGGCAGTGTTCATATTCTGCGCATCCTGTCCAAAGACTATTTTCCGTGCTTCCTCGTAAGGCTCTTCCTTTAAGGAATAAAAAATGCAATCATTCTTGGGATCCTTTGCACTATAGAAAATTGTATCTCTGGCATGGATAATCAATTGGAGGGATTCTGAAGGGGATGAATTTTTTGGGGTTTTGAAACGGAGCATAATATCAATCCGACCAGCAGGAAACGGATATTCT
>JAGVMG010000065.1 GCA_020053915.1 Parachlamydiales bacterium
TCCAAGCTGGCCCGAAAGTCGCGCTTCTCTGGGAAGAGGAAGAAGCGATCGCTTGGCTTCTTAGCCATCGAGGTTTCCGCATCCTACTGCCCCAACCTCTGCTCGGCTTTGATGCGATCGGCTACGCCGTGCAAGGCCAAAGCTTACGCTTTCTCGACTACCTGAATACTTGGCTCAAACTTAAAGAATCCCAAGGCTTTACTGAAAAACAACATGACTTGTGGATTAAAGGAAAAACAGAAATCGCAGCCCAAAATGAGCCGCGCTGGTCGGTGATCCGCAACGTCTTGCATTGGGTCGAGTGACAGGTGAATGCAGGAACGCAGGAGAATCCAAGAACTCTCTCTGCGACTCTGCGTTTATCTTGATTAAGCAGTTTTAATGAAGTCTTTCACAGTATCAGCATCGCGCAATCCCACGAGACGCCCCACTTCTTTCCCGTTCTTAAAGAGAATCAACGTAGGGATCGAACTGACTTGAAATTGACTGGCCACTTTCTGAGCCTGGTCGATATCGATCTTGCCAACTATCGCCTGGCCAGTGACCTCGGTTGCAACTTTTTCTAAGACAGGTGTCATCATGCGGCAAGGGCCACACCAATCTGCAAAGAAATCAACGAGTACGACTCCATTTTGGACATCGGAATCAAAAGACGCTTCGGTAAAGACTTTAATTTTTTCGCTCATAACATCCTCTTTTCTTAGGTTTACTCAAAAGGGCAGAACCCCTATAATATCATTCATCTTTGCGGCCATGGCGGAATTGGCAGACGCGCTAGATTCAGGTTCTAGTCGGGGCAACTCGGTGGAGGTTCAACTCCTCTTGGCCGCAAAATTTCTAAGGTGGAATACCTTCCGCCCCAGCTTCATACCAAGCCCGCAATGCGTTAATCGACTCTGAAAGCTTCGCTAATAATGCTTTTTGCGCTAGCTTTTTATCTAAATGCTCAAAATCAGCCCAAAAAATCGGAGTCCCAAAGACACAAGCAGTTTTTCCGAACAGCTTCGGAAATTTTCGAGAGGTGTTCCAGATTTTAAACGCCCCATGGATGTAGGCAGGCACAACGGCAGACTTTGAACGCGCAACGAGCATCGCGACACCCGCTTTCAACTCAGCAAGCTCATCCATCTCATTGCGCTTTCCTTCGGGGAAAAGAATAATTTTATCTCCCTCGTTCAGCAATCCGCAAATGGTCTTAAATACGCCGATATCACTGGCCTCGCCAGTGACAGGATGCGCATTAAGACGGCGGATAAACCCTCCAAAAAGAGGATTCTTAAACAATTCTTCTTTAGCTAAAAAATGCACGCCTTGGGGCCAAGAAATCGCAAGAATCGGAGGATCGAGATAAGAAGTGTGGTTCCCAGCAATAATGGCAGGTCCTGCATAAAAATGCTCGTGGCCATAGACTCGATGCCGATAGAAAATTTTAAAAATCGACCACGCAAGAAATAAAATGAATCGATAAAGCCACGTGATCGGTTGTTTACTGAGCCATGCAGGTTTCATAGGACAAAATGTTGAGGGTGTTTTTTTTGAGCATACTCGACAATCTGATTAACGACCGCTTCGATCGTTAATAAAGTCGTATCAATTTTAAAAGCATCCGCAGGACACCGAAGCGGCGCCACTTCGCGGGTGGAATCATACGTATCGCGACGAATTAAATCGGCCAACATCTCCTCTTTGGAAAGAGAACTCGCTTCCTCAGGTCTTTTTTCCAAGATCTCCATCAAACGCCTCTCGGCCCGCACTTGAGGATCTGCATCCAAAAACACCTTCACTTCAGCCTCTGGAAATACAACACTTCCCAAGTCTCTTCCCTCAAAGACCGCATCGTGCCCGCGCGCAAAGTGATGCTGAATATGCAGCAACGAGTCGCGCACAGGTTTTAATGCGGAGACTTGAGAGACAAAGGCGGTAATCGGACGAGAGCGAATCGTCTCAGTGACATCCTCTCCATTCGTTAAATAGCGTTTATGCCCCTCATCCTGGATGATATTGAAATCAAATGCCCCTAAAAGCTTTTTGATTTCTACAACATTTTGAATATCGACATTATTTTTCAACACAAGCCAAGTAAAAGCGCGGTACATCGCACCTGTGTCAAAATAAACAAATTTAAGTCTCTCCGCCACTTGGCGAGCGACCGTCGTTTTTCCTGTCCCTGAGGGACCATCAATAGTAATAATCATGTCAATGTAGTCTTAAGAAAAAGTAAACAATAGGCGTCGTCAGCAGTAAAGAGTCAACCATATCTAAAATCCCACCCAATCCCGGCAAAGTATTGCTGTCTTTCACCACAGCATCTCGCTTCAAAAGAGATTCTGCAAGATCTCCAATTTGTCCGAAAAGCCCAATCAGGACACCCAACAAAATCGATTCTCTAAAACTCAAATGAAACGTCCCATGGGAAAACAGATCGCCGAGATAATGCATCGCAAGGCTCATCCCAACCGCACACAGTAACCCAGCAACAGCACCTTCAACCGTCTTTTTGGGGCTCAGAAGAGGGGAGAGTTGATGTTTACCCCATAAGCGTCCGACAAAATAAGCTCCGACATCGGTAATCTTTGTCACAACGATCAAATACGCGAGCCACCACTTCCCTTCTTGCGGAGCCCCATCATGAGCAAAGGGATAGAGAACTCCCAAAAGAAAGCTAAGAGGAACAGCGACATAACAAATCCCGAAAAACTGCACGGCGATATTCGGCAGAGCATTTGTCGTGTCTTTGAAATGATTTAAAAACAACAAAATGGCAGCTGCAGCTAAGACAAGCGTCGGAAGCTGAGGAAAATCGACAAACACAAGGGAAGTATAAAAGGCAGCAACCTCCAAAGCGGCAATACACACCATCAGAGGCGTTGAGGGACGGATCTCTTTAGCAATAGCCAACTGCGCATATTCCCAGACTCCGACAGAAGCCAATGCGGCGACGCACAGCATTAAAAAAAAACTCACACTGCGATTAGAGGAAAACGCAATCAAAAATGAGACTGCGATCACAGAAATCGAAGAGACGATCAGTCTGCGGTTTAAATCAGCCATGCGGGTAAATTTCATGTACCACCAAATCGTCTTGAACGCTGTTGTAATTCGCGGATTGCCTTGAGGAGTTCTTTCGCATTAAAATCAGGCCACAAGACATCCACATGATAAAATTCACTATAACTCAATTGCCAAATCAGAAAATTGCTTAAGCGATTCTCTCCGCTTGTCCGAATCAAAATCTCCGGGTCACTCCACTTAGAGGTATCCAGATAGTCGGAAATCGTCTCTTCAGAGATCTCGTGTTTCGCAAGAATTCCTAGCTCGACATCCTCGATCATCGATGCCAAAGCTCTTTTAATATCGTCTCGGCCGCCATAATTTATCGCAAGGACTAATTCGATTTTCTGACAATGCGCCGTAGCACTTTTTGTTTCAGCAAGCACCTGTTTCAAATCGGAAGACAGCCCTTCGAAATGTCCGATCGTGTCCAGACGAACGCCTTCCTGTACCATCGGTGCTTTTTGTTCTTGCAAATACACTTTAAATAAGTGCATGAGCGCTTCCACTTCTTCCGGAGATCGTTTCCAATTCTCTGTAGAAAAAGCAAAAACCGTTAATACTTTAATTCCCAAGTCTGATGCGGCGCGCACGATATGCGTTAATGTATCCGCCCCTTTCCAGTGACCCATCATCGCAGGAAGATCCTGCTTCATCGCCCAACGCCGGTTCCCATCCATAATAATTGCGACATGATGGGGAATACGGCTTAAATCCAAACTTGCCAGTTCTTCTTCAGAAAAAACCGTTTCATGATTGATCGGAAGAGGCTCTTCAATGATCCAAGAGTTCATAATATTTATTTTTTAAGTAAATGTTGAAGAAAAATGGTACGATGCCTTTCTGGCCCTAAGGAAAGAAGACTCACTGGAGCTTCGACAAGCTCGGAAATACGTTGAATGTAACGCTTGGCGTTTATAGGCAACTCCTCAAAACGCGTTACATCTCGCGTGGAGACTTGCCAGCCTGGTAAAGTCTCGTAAATCGGCTCTACGGCTTCTAAATCTTCAATCACTGCAGGGATTGAATCAAGAACAGCCCCATGCAGTCGATATCCGGTGCAAATTTTTAGAGTTTCTAATGAATCTAAAATATCCAGCTTGGTCAGAGCGATCGAGTCCGCTCCATTTAAACGCACAGCAAATCGCACAAGAACAGCATCAAACCACCCCATGCGCCGCAGACGCCCCGTCGTGGTTCCGATCTCTCTTGCAGCCGCATTATCCATAAAAAGCGCTTGCTCTTGTAAAGAAAGGGCCGTAGGCAAAGGACCTGCCCCCACACGGGTCGTATAGGCCTTCACAACACCCACCGTATGGTCGATCTGTGAAGCTCCCACGCCAGCTCCTACAGAGACCCCTGAAGAAAGAGTATTCGATGAGGTTACAAAAGGATACGTACCAAAATTAATATCTAGAAGAGTTCCATGAGCACCTTCGAAAAGGATTTTCATTCCCCTCTTCAATCCATCAGCCACTCGAT
This sequence comes from Parachlamydiales bacterium, assembly GCA_020053915.1. GTDB lineage: Bacteria > Chlamydiota > Chlamydiia > Chlamydiales > Rhabdochlamydiaceae > JAGVMG01. Next base: position 4,534 of record JAGVMG010000065.1, read on the forward strand.
TCTCAACGGCACTGACATAACTTTCAAGTTTTTGACCATAAACACGATACTCGTCAAACATTTCCTTCACAGAAAGCGGCGGTTGTGAAAAGATTTTTTCCAACTCTTGATTTTTTAAGCTAACCACACCCTGAAGTCGCTTTTCCAAAAGCTCAGGACGGATCAGTTCACAGATACGAATTCCCACGCGCAAGGAGCGATCCGCATAACAAGGCCCAATTCCACGTCCTGTTGTCCCAATCGCATTCGCCCCTTTCTGTTCTTCGTAAAGTCGATCGAGAATCCGATGGTAGGGAAACACGACATGAGCATAAGGAGACAGATGAAGGCGCCCTTTCAACTTTACACCTCTCTTTTCCAGCCCATCAATTTCCTCAAGAAGCACTTTCGGATCGATGACAGTGCCCCCGCCAATAAAACAGTGCGTATTAGGGTAGAGGATTCCAGATGGAACCAAATGAAACCGGTATTCCTCGCTGCCTACAACAATCGTATGCCCTGCATTGTTTCCGCCTTGAGCGCGAACAATATAATCCGCCTCTTCGGAGAGCAAATCGATGACTTTCCCTTTTCCCTCATCACCCCACTGGAGACCTACGACGATAATGCTGTGCATAAATGAATAAACATACGTTATAAATTGATGAACTATACCCAAACAATCTCAAAAGTTGAAGTTTGGAGCGCGCCAAAGCCCCGGGGTTGAACGATCTTAAAGGCCGCTGTGTTGTTAACACAGCTAACTTTACGATCGTCCAACCGCGGGAGCTTTCGCGTGGCCCAAACTCCAACTTTTGAGATTGTTTGGGTATATACTGCGGTCGGCTTGAAAGCTGGAATTTGGCCGACGAGATTTTGAGTTCTGGCTGCCGTGTGGAGGACGACGCTAACATGAGCAAAGTTAGCGAGACCGAACATGGTAGCCAGAGCTCAAAAGATGTCGAAACAAATTCCAGCTTTCGAGCCGACCGCAGTATTAAAGCATATCTGATGTCGGAATTCAGTGGGTATTTTTTTCTAATCCCAGTGAGAGAACCGCAGATAAAAAAGGCATAAATTAATTATTTACCGCCTATTATGACTAGACAGAATCCTTGGAGTTCTCTATCCTAAACCTCTCAAATGCTACTTGAGCAACCGCTACGACCAGAGGGATCATGGAAAAGCAGAAAAAATGGCAACTTTACCTAATTGTCACCGTAATTATCCTGACAATATACAACATCTTGCCAACCGTTTTTTATTACTCAAAACCCCTAAAATCTCCGATCGACCAAAACAGGGCTCATGAGATTTCTAAACAAATCATCGAACGCGTTAACGATTTAGAGCCTCAAGCTGAAGACTGGCTAGATTCTTTCTGCCGCTTGATTAAGGTCAAACCCCTCTCGATGGCCATTAAGCAAGATCAGCCTCAATTTGCCGTTGTCAATTTTAAAAATGTCGAAGATGCCAACCGGTTCCGCACCTACCTTCCGCGTTCAGGCGCTCTAGTCCCTTTTGTTCCCGCGCAGCTTTCCCTTTACGACCCCAATGATACATCCTCTAAAAGCGTCCTCGTTCAAAGACGCGTTCCGATCCATTTTGACGAAACTCAGTCAAACAACTATTTTGAATTTTCCACAAAATTCAATGAGCAAGGAATTCCAACACCCCTCTACCGCGCTCTTGTTGAAGATAGAGCCCTTCAAATCGGTATGTCGCTTGGCGGCCCCACCGAAAATGCGCAATACATTCATGGGATCACAACCTCGCCAAATGCTGAGCAAACCCATGAACTCTTAAGCACCCTGGCGCAAAACATTGTTTCCTTTACAAAAGTTTACGGAGAAACCTCAGAAACTTCAAAAAGTTACTTCGCAAGCTTTACTCAACTGAGCGGCATCAACCGCACTCGCGTCATCCAAGATTTTATCCGTTCTCTTGACGTATTTAAAGATCAAATTAGCTTAGAGAAAACTGCCCTAGTCGAAGAAACAGAGCGCCTTAAATCCCAAGGAGGCTATCTCGAAACCCTCAAGCAGCAACGCTTAGAATCGTTGACATCGAAGGAAAAAACGCTCATTCAAGCAATAGCAATCGTCAAACGCAACGCTTCTGCCTTTTCTGCCGGCCAAGAACCCTGGAATTACGCCTCCCTGCATACCGCTCTTCAAGAAGGAACCCTCTCTAACGAAATGGTGCAGATCGTCTCTTTCCAAGGAAAAAACCCTTACATTGATCAGATGGTCATCGACTGGAACAACGAAAAGATTTTACTTAAGCTGAAACCAGACGTTCTCCAATTTAAACAAACACTTGCCTCAGGACCCAACGCATCCTATCTGGTCGATCAAGTCGACCAACTCCTATATAACGAAATCGCCCTCGCCTCTCGCCAATCAGGTGAAAACATCGCTCCGTTTCAAGACAAGTTTGAAGTCGAGCTCAACCAGCTTCAAGACAGCAAAAGCTTCCTCGCCATGCGCCTCAGCAGCATTGCGAAACTCCAAGCTGCGCAGCTGAAAGAGACCCTTCTCAAAACATGGCAGCCAACACACCCTGAATTAAGCCGCGAAAACTTTCCAGTCTACGACTATGACACCTATATCAATCTTCCTTTAGAGAAGCAAAAACTAGCTCTCGTGGTTTACGCTCCTTCCCTTTACAGAAAAATCCCTCCTCAAGGCTTCCACATGAATTCCATTTATGTGATTGCAAAAGGAATGGATAAAATTTTACATCGCTTGCAAAACGAACCCCAATCTGCGCAAACCCAGCAATTTGTCCAAGATTTCAATGCCCTGCGCTCCATTTTGCAACACAATCACTTCATGGGATATTCTGGAAGCTCATATGCGCTAAGCTCTGAATACGCACACGATTTCATTTTTGAGGGAGAAGATTATTTCCAAACAGTCCTCAACGCCTCGCGAGAAAATTTCACCGTCCACGGCACTAAACGCTTTGCAATTTTAGAATTTACCGATATCGAGCAACGCATTTTGACTGAAAATAAAATCGACAATCAGTGCCACGAAGACCTATTGAAATGGCGCGATGACTACCGCGCTGCGCAACTCAATATCAAAGGGATCCATAAATTCGACATACCTAAACCTACACAGAATGTCTTTTGGGATAACTTTAAATTGAGCCTTGTCAAATATTTCCGCGGCGATGATCGGAAAATTCTCCATTGGGGACTCGATCTTTCTGGAGGCAAAAGCGTTCAAATCGAATTGCGCGATTCCAACCAACGCCTTGTCACAAACCCTGCAGATATCAACCAAGGGATTAACGAGCTTTACAACCGAGTAAATAAAATGGGCGTCTCTGAAGTGAGCATCCGCCAAGAAGGGAATTTCATTACTCTAGATTTTCCTGGCTCACAAGGACTCTCGGCAGCAGAACTTGTTAAAGCATCGACCATGTACTTCCACATTGTCAATGAGAAGTTCGGCGCAAATAACCCTACGCTCTCCTCAACTGTGAATCAGTTCCTTCAAGAAATCTGGAACGAAGCCGTTGTCACTAATCGCAAAGGAGCAGAAGAGATTAACCTGATCGCTTGGCGACATTTACACGGAGATTCCACAGATCCTGAAATCATCCAACCGCGCAGTGAAGCTGCTCGCATCCTCTATGAAAACGGACTACGGTTGATCAACCCACAGGAAAATACGGTCAGCAGCGCTCTCAACGAACGCCTTTCTAAGATCGGCGTGTATCGCGGTAACGACTTTACAGATTGGTACGGTCAAACACACCCCTTGCTGATTGTCTTCAATAACTTTGCTTTAGAAGGTTCCAATTTAGAAAGCATTCAAGCCTCTTACGATCCTTCCAAAGGAAACTATTTAGCCTTTGGAATCCGCAGCTCTTACACAGCAAAAGACGGTCAACGCGTCCAGCCCCGAGAAGATCTCTACGCGTGGACTTCTCAGTTTGCGAAAGAAAAAATTGCGGGAACCCCTGTCGAGGCATTTTCAAATGGCAGAGGCTGGAGAATGTCTGTGATGTTGAATGGCTCGATCATCAGCGCTCCAACTCTCGATTCTGCACTTAAAGAAAGCGCCATGATCACAGGGAGTTTCACACAGCGCGAAATCAATCAATTAGAAGCTGATTTAAAAGCGGGTTCATTGAGTTATACGCCTCACATCCTATCAGAAAAAAATGTCAGCCCAGAACTCGGATCGCAAGAAAGATCGCATGGAATTATCGCGATGGTCGTCTCTTTGATCCTCGTGATCGGAGCCATGATCGCCTACTACCGATTTGGAGGACTTGTTGCTTCAATCGCTGTCGTCTTTAACCTACTCATTATGTGGGCAACCCTACAAAATCTGCAAGCAACCATGACGCTTGCAGGGATCGCTGGGATCATCCTTACACTTGGAATGGCAGTCGATGCGAACGTCCTTGTATTTGAACGGATCCGAGAAGAGTTTGCCTCTAGTGGAAGGATCGCTGCAGCCGTCCACGCTGGCTACCGCAAAGCTTTTTCCGCCATCTTAGACTCAAACGTAACAACGATCATCGCTGCGATGGTCTTGCTCCATTTCGATTCAGGACCAATTAAAGCTTTTGCCGTGACCTTTATCATCGGAATCCTCTCGTCGATGTTCACAGCCCTATTCCTAACCCGTTTCTTCTTTGCAGGATGGGTGCAAAACCCCAACCATAAGAGCTTAAATATGCTCAACTGGTTTAAGGGCAACAAATTCGATTTCTTGAAATACACGAAAAAGACAATGATCTGCTCTTCTCTTGTGATTCTCGTTGGACTCTTTGCACTGATCCAACAAAGACACACCATCATGGGAATGGACTTCAGTGGGGGTTATGCACTTAACGTTGAGATCGAGCAGCAAAACGGGCTAAACTACCGCCAAGCCGTAGAAAAAGCACTGATACAATCTGGAGCATCCTCGCAAGACTTCCAAGTCCGCGAACTTACCCCTTCCAACCAAATCCGGTTGTTTTTAAGTCGCAGCTTATCCCAAAACGGCCACCCGTTCCATAGCATGCCGTTTGAAATCGACACGCATGGGATCGGCTACTCGTATGAGAGCAATCCAAAGATTGTCTGGGTCGTCGAATCCTTAAACAAAGCTGGAATTACACTCAATCCCCATAGCTTGCAAAACCTCGATCGCACATGGACAGACGTCAGCGGACAAATGTCTAATACAATGCGCAACAGTGCTCTTGTTGGTCTTTCTATCGCACTTTTTGGCATCTTAATATACATTACATTCCGCTTTGAGTTTAAATATGCGATCAGCGCTACTTTATGCCTCATTCACGACGTCGTCTTCACCGTTGGAGCCATCGCATTGCTGCATGCTCTAGGAGTGCCGATCCAGATCGACCTCAACACAGTCGCCGCCTTAATGACCATGGTCGGCTACTCATTGAACGATACAATCATCGTCTTCGATCGGATTCGCGAAGATCTGAAGCACATGCGCAAATCAAGCTTTAGAGATGTCCTCAACCACGCCTTGAACATCACGTTAAGCCGTACTATGATGACCTCTTTAACAACGCTTCTCGTTCTTGTCCCGCTCATTGCAATGGGAGGCAGCACCCTCTTTGGATTTGCCCTCGTCATGGCAATCGGCGTTATTTTCGGAACTCTATCGTCTCTTTTCATCGCAGCACCGCTGATGAAATATTTTCACGATCGAGAACTGAAAAAAGAAACTTCTATCGCCCTCAACGGCCACTAATCATAGAGCACTGCAGCTTTGCAACTTGGAAAATTTGCAAAGCTGCTCTACATCTTAATTATTGATTAACCCCTTTAATCAGATCTAGCATATCATTCCTTTGACGACGTCCACATTCATAAATTGGCCTTGATGACAAATCCATTTTCGGGCGTAATCGGGCTAAGGAGACCAGGATCAAATGAGGACTTGCCCTCATTAGTAAATCACCATTTTGTCCTAGCACTCTCTCATACTGTAAAGACAAGCAACATGAAAAAACTGAACGACTTATATCACACCCGCACCGATCGCTTGCTTGAAACGAGGAGTTTCTCATGGTAAATCCCCATCATAAATCGATATGGGTGTACCCTGAGGTCGATCCGAATTGGCATAAAACCATTATTAAGGAATTCAACATCCATCCCGTTACGGCGCATATTTTAGCGTCGCGCGGATTTACTTCTCTCGAAGACATCCACGACTTTTTATATGCTAAACTGCCTAATCTTCTCGATCCCCAACTGTTTCAAGATATGGATAAAGCTGTCCATCGCGTTGTCGAAGCGTGGAAATCCAAAGAAAACATCCTGATTTATGGCGATAACGATGTCGACGGGATAACGGCAGCAGCTTTGCTCACCGAGTATCTCCGTTTTATTGGTGCAAATGTCTTCTTTTACATCCCCAACCGCAACTCGCTTAAACAAAGTTTAATGATTGATGCGCTGGAATATGCCATCGCCAACGAATGCAAATTAATCATCACGGTCGACTGCGGAATTACTGCTGCCAATGAAATCGAAGAAGCCGTTCGACGCAAGATCGATGTGATTGTCACAGACCACCATGAACCCACGGCAAAACTCCCTCACTGCATTGCCACATTAAATCCCAAGCTGATCAATAGCACCTACCCCAATCGCAATTTAACGGGAGTCGGCGTTGCGTTTAAACTGGCACATGCATTGACGAATTTTTTAACGTCTACAGGCGCGATCAGCTCTTCTAAAATAGATCTGAAACGCTATCTCGACCTCGTTGCCTTAGGCACGATTTCCGACATGGGATCTCTTCTTGGAGAAAACAGGATTCTCGTCCGCTATGGCCTGCGCCAACTGCGCAAAACCAAACGAATTGGACTGGCCAAGCTTTTTACAGTCTGTGAATTAAAACTCGGCGAAATCACTCCTGTCGACATCGCCTCTAAAGTTGCCCCGCGTCTCAACAGCCTCGGTAGAATTGCAGATCCCCGTAAAGGTGTCGAATTGCTTTTAATCCGCGATCCTGTCGCTGCAGAAGCCCTTGCGAAAGAGCTCGACTTAAATAATATCGAACGTCAGAAAATTGAAAGACGCGATTCGGAAGATATAGAGGAATACATCCTTAAACATCCCCAAATTTTAAAGCAGCGCGCCATTGTCCTCTCTTCTGAAAAATGGCATCCTGGGATCATTCCTATCATTACAGCCCGCATCGCAAAGCAATATAACCGTCCCACGGTCGTTATCTCCATAGATCAAGGACTTGGCAAAGGATCAATTCGCACCATTCCAGAATTTCCCCTGCTCCCTCACCTGCGGGACAACGCTGAGCTTCTCGAAAATTTCGGCGGGCATGATTTTGCAGCGGGATTAACGATTCGGGAAGAAAACATCGATCGCTTTAAAGAGAATTTCATTCATTCTGCGAATACACTCCTTAAAGAACAAGACGTGATCTCGAAGTTACAGCTTGACGCCAAGATCAACTTTAAGGATCTGACATTTGATTTCATGGAGTCATTTAACCTCCTTGAACCCTTTGGCAATGAGAACCCCGTTCCCATCCTTTACTGTGATGCCAAGCAAATTTGGCCGCCAAAGATTGTCGGAAAAACGCATTTAAAACTCTACCTAGAGCAAAATGATAGGATGTTAGAAGGGATCGCCTTCGGCATGGCAGATAAAAGGCCAGGCTTATGCAAAAAAAGCCTCACCCTGCACATTGCATTCACACCGCACATTAACAATTTTCTCAATAAGTCAAGCATTCAACTGCAAGTAAAAGACTTTCAGATTGTGAATTAGAAAGCGGTCAAGTTAGCGCATGTAATTGCTAAACCTTGACCGTTTGGAAAGAAGAATTACGACGCGTTTTCGTCGAAGTTGGAAATACGTCTGTTCAAGTAGCTCTGCTGATATTCTTTCAGATCGTCAATATGAACAACCCATGCAGCTCCTTTACGGCTAGCCTTAAGCAAGCCAATGCGGGTCGCATAGTAGATTTTCTGATAAGGAACGTTAAGAAGTTTTGCTGCTTGTTGAATCGAGTAGTACCCTTTCTTGTTATCGAAAAGCAACTCGCCGTTAAAGAGAGACTTTGTCCGAGAGTACTTCATTTTCCGATACGCTTCTAGATCGTCGAGATCGATAATCCAGCGCGTTGGATTTTTGTACGCCTTTAACTTTTTCTGTTTGATTGCAACATAGATCGCTTGACGCGTTACGTTGTTAATTTTCGCTGCTTCAGAAAGAGTGACGAATCTCTTTTCTTTGTCTGTATTGATTTCAGCGTTTTGTTGACTCATAAATTTTACACCCCAGTTAAAATCCAATTATATCATTGGAATATTAATTCTATGTTAAATATCGTAACACTTCGCCAATAAATATGCAAATGAGAGATAAACTAAATCAAATATTGTATTATTTATTTTTTAGTTACTAATTATAAACATTTGATAAAGATCATTGAAAATGAGCACCTTCTAGAATAGACCTCTAGATGTCACTCTCGCAACATATTAATTATTAAGAATTTAAAAATTCGCTTCCTTATAGACGCCATTTCCCCACATTGCAAGGAATAGCTCAGGAGAGGAGATCGAGGGTCATCGATCAAAATGAGGGAAACAAGCAGTTTAAGAGCAGGAAGGCCCCTCAGAAGGCCAAAATCAGGCCATCACGTCTGCTCAAAACCCTGTTAGACAGAAACTCGACTTGAATGAGTATAAAAAAACAAGCCGCCTTAAGAAAACTTAAGGCGGCTCCAATGGAAAGAAGGAGGATATTCAAGGGGGGTTGTCCCCCTACCGTTTAGAACGCTTGTAAGGAAAGGTCCCTTATCTGTACATTACATCGCTTGGAAGTTAGTCGTTTTCTTCTCTAAGTAATTCGCTTGATATTGCTTGATGTCGGTGATATGGATTACCCAGGCCGCTCCGCGTCGAGAAGCCTTCATGAGACCTACGCGTGTTGCGTAGTAAATCTTCTGAGCTGGTACGTTTAACATTTTTGCGACTTGATTAACTGAATAATAACCTTTTTGGTTATCAAATAAGAGCTCCCCCTGGAACATAGACTTGGTTCTAGAATACTTTTGTTTTCGGTAATTCTCTAAATCTTCTAGATCAATCGTCCATCGGGTCGAATCTTTCGATGCCTTTAGCTTCTTCTGTTTAATGGCTACGTAAATTGCTTGTCTCGTCACATTATTAATTTTTGCCGCTTCTGTAATTGAAACGACTTTTTTGCTAGGAGAAGCCGATAGGCCCATCTCTCCTTGCATGCTGTTCTCCTTTTCCATGATTAAATCCTCCAAAATCTAAATAACTTTTTTACAAAGCCACTGTTTTTATTTCCGCTAAGCTTTTAAATAGCCCGCACATTAAAACAAGCGGCTTTTTACGTTGGTTTTTTAAAACTTACGCTTCTAATATCCACTTTGATCAGCTATTATGGCACCTAAATGAATTGATTTCAAGAGGATACTGAATTTTTTGCTAATCTTTCTCAAAATCGGCCTACCTGAAAAATGAGGGGTGGGGAGGAATTTAATAGCCATAAAGGTTTGAATTGCTATACGCTACGAATAAAATACTTCACCCTGGGGATGGTCATGTATAGAAGATTTTTAGTGTTATTTTTTTTGTTTTTTTCCCCTTTTTTGCAGGCAAAGCCCCCCACTTTGACCCCCAAAGACACCCGCGTCAAAATTGACGAAATTTTAAAGGCCCACGTCTGCCACCAACAACTCACCCCTGAGCTCGTTTCCCGAGCCATGGTCCTCTTTGTAGATGAGCTCGATCCAGGAAAAACCTATTTCCTTGAGTCTGACTTAGTTACGTGGACAAATCCCACACCAGAACTGTTATCTGACACTTTGCAAGGGTATAAAAGAGAAGACTTTTCTCAGTTTGAAGCGATCCATACACAGATGCTCGCAGCAATCGAACGACGCAATGCAATTGAGAAAAAAATCGAAACTTCCACTCTTCCTGCCAACGTTCAACCCTCTGAATTTAAAGACATTACATGGGCGAAAAGCGAAGACGAACTCGCAGACAGACTCCTTCGGATCAAATCCTTACAGCTTCAAACTGCAGAAAAAATCACCCCTGAAATCAAAGATCAGTTTGCCCAGAGAATCAATAAGCGCAGGCTCAACCGCGAAAGCGACCTAATCACAGCCTCCCCCCTCGAACGCAAGCAACTCACCCTCGCCTACGTCCTAAAAGCCACCAGCTCGGCCCTAGACTCACAAACAATCTACTTTACCCCCGCCGAGGCAAACCAGTTCATGATTCAGGTCCAGCAGCGCCTCTTTGGCATCGGAGCGCAGCTGAGAGACGATTTAAGCGGTTTTAGCGTAGTCCGCCTGGTCGATGGCGGCCCAGCTAGCCAAGGCAATAAACTCAAAGTCGGGGATCGGATCGTCGCCGTCGACCAAGAGCCTGTCGTCGGTATGGATATCGTCGAAGCCGTTGAACTCATCCGCGGCCGCCAAGGGTCTGCAGTCCACTTAACCGTACTTCGCGAGATCAAAGACGGAGATCTTTCAAAGGAAGAAAAGCACGAGATCGAAATTGTCCGCGGCGAAGTGGTCCTCAAAGAAACCCGCTACGAGACCAGTTATGAACCCTATGGAGATGGCGTGATTGCCATTTTACACCTTTTCTCCTTCTATCAAGATTCAAAGAGCTCTTCAACGAGCGACTTGAACGAAGCGATCCAACAGCTCAAAAAAGAACATAAAATCAAAGGGATTGTCCTCGATCTGCGTAATAATGCCGGTGGACTCCTTCCTCAAGCCGTGTCCGTTACAGGACTCTTCATTGATAGAGGCGTTGTCGTGTCTGTCAAAGACAATACAGGACAAGTCCAACACCTGCGCAATATCGAAGGCAAAAAAGCCTGGAACGGCCCACTGATCGTCTTGACAAACCGCACCAGCGCTTCCGCAGCTGAAATCGTCGCTCAGACCCTCCAGGACTACGGCAGAGCCGTTGTTGTGGGAGATCCAGAAACCTTTGGGAAAGGAACGTTTCAAACGTTCACTTTAGAAGCTGCCAACTTTGGTAAAGTTAACCCGAAAGGGGAATACAAAGTCACACGAGGCCGTTACTATACCGTCTCTGGCAAAAGCCCGCAGCTCACTGGAGTGAAAACAGACATTGTCGTTCCTGGCATGTTTTCAGAAATGGAAATCGGCGAGAAACACTCGAAATTCCCTGTGGGCAGCGACCAGATTGCTCCCGCATATCAGGACGATCTTTCCGACATCCCCGCGATCCATCGCCATCAGATCAGCCGCCTCTACAAAGACGGCCAACAAGAGGTGATCAGCACCTACAAACCCTATATTGACACTCTTAAAAACAACTCCTCTGAACGGATCGCGCAAAACAAAAACTATCAAAACTTTTTGAAAGAGATCTCTAAAAAAGATGAGTTCATCGACAACGCCGATTTCTTCGGCCAAAACGATCTTCAACTCAATGAAACAATCAATATCATGAAAGATTTAATCCTTTTTATGGAACTCAATCAAGCCGACTCCCGCGGAGAAGCTGCTTAAACCTAAAATTGACACCGCTGTTGACCTCTACAACAGCGGTGATTCCATACTTGAAATCTAAGCCCTCATTCGAGAGAATATCCCCATCTGAATTTACAAGGAATCCAACCCCATGAACAAAGTCCGCGTTAGAATTGCTCCTTCACCTACAGGGGATCCACATGTAGGCACAGCTTATATGGCTCTTTTTAACTTAATTTTCGCACGTCGGTATCAAGGGGATTTTATCCTACGTATTGAAGATACCGATCGCACGCGATCCCGCCCGGAATATGAAGAGAATATCTACAGCGCATTGAAATGGGCAGGGATCCAGTGGGATGAAGGTCCCGATGTCGGCGGTCCCTTTGGTCCCTATCGCCAATCAGAGCGCACCGCAATTTACCAAGAATATTGCCAAAAGCTTCTCGATCAAGGCAAAGCCTACAAATGCTTTGCAACTCCTGAAGAGCTCGCAGAAATGCGCGAAATGGCAGCGAAGCTCGGCCAGCGCGCAGGTTATGACAGACGCTACCGCAACTTAAGCCCTGAAGAAGTGGCTCAACGGGAAAAATCAGGCCAGCCCTACGTTGTCCGACTGAAAATCCCCCTTACCGGCGAATGCGCCTTCGAAGATGAGATCAAAGGGAGAATTACTTGTCCCTGGGCGGATATCGACGATCAGATCCTGTTAAAATCAGACGGCTTTCCCACCTACCACCTCGCCAATGTTGTCGATGACCACCTCATGGAGATCACTCATGTGATCCGCGGAGATGAGTGGATGAGCTCCACCCCAAAGCACCTCTATCTGTACGAAGCATTTGGATGGACAGCGCCTACATTTATGCACATGCCGCTGCTTCTCGGAAAAGACGGAAAGAAACTCTCCAAACGACGCAACCCCACCTCGATCTTTTACTACCGCGATAGCGGCTACCTTCCCGAAGCCTTCGTAAACTTCTTAACTCTCATGGGCTACAGCATGCCCGAAGACAAGGAGATCTATACCATCGAAGAGATCGTGCGCATTTTCGATCCAAAGCGGATCGGCGTTTCAGGAGCCTTTTTCGACTCCCTAAAACTTGACTGGGTCAACCAACAATACCTCATTAACACCATCTCAGAAACACAACTCTGGGAGCGGATCAAAGAATGGACATTCAACGACAGCTTTATGCAAAAGCTCATGCCCATGGTGCATACGCGGATTAAAACCTTTGCCGAATTCATGGAACTGTGCGGATTTCTCTTTATCCACCACCTTCCTTATACCGATGAGCTTCTTTGTCCTGCAGCTCTTGCCAAAGAAAAAGCCGCATTTTTACTCCAAGCCATCATCTGGAGTCTTGATGAACAAGAGAACTGGAAAAGAGAAGGTATTGAACAAGCGATCCGCTCGATTTCAGAAATCTTTGGCGTGCACCTGAAAAAAGTGATGATCCCGCTCCTCTACGGCGCCATTACCGCAAAAAAACAAGGACCTCCGCTCTTTGACTCTTTTGACATTTTAGGCAAAGACCGTTGCCGTGCGCGATTACTCAACGCCATCGAATTTCTCGGCGGAATTTCGAACAAGAAAACCGATCAGCTCTCAAAAGCGTGGGCGAAAAAAGACTGCAAAGAACTCATGCTTACTTAACTGAATCATGACGCTCTCCCCCTTTATCACTGACATCCGAAATGATGTAAGGGGTGTGGTAGCCTCTATTTGCACAACACCCTGCAAGTAGAGAACATACAAAAAGAAGAAGAGAAAAACCAATTTTCATCATTGAAAGGCGCGTGGGATATTCCATTAAGATTAGCCTTCTTTTACAATTTTTAGGTTGAACTGTCTATGATTATTTCCAAATCCCACCCCGTTTCTGTCCAGATCCAAGAACGCCTTCTACTCACACAAAGCGGATCGACCAAACACACCTTTCATCTCTCCCTCGACATCCGCAACAGCGGCCTCACCTTTAAAGTCGGAGATTCGATTGGCATCTATGCGCAAAACGACCCGATTCTCGTCCAGCATCTCATCTCTGCCATGCATGCCGACAAGGACGATCGAATCATCGATCCCCGTTCCGGCACCGAAATCTCCCTCTGGGACTTTTTAAGCGCGAAAGCCAATCTCTCACGTGTCACCTCCTCTTTCCTCAAACTATTTCACGCTTATGAAACAGCGCACGATAAAAAGAATCAACTTCACAGACTCTTACAAACGGAAAACAAACCGCTCCTCTCGCAATTCTTAAGCACCCACGACCCTTTGGATCTGCTTAAAGAATACCAAAGCACCCAAACCCCCTTACAAGAACTCTGCGCTCAGTTCGGACCCTTGCTGCCTAGATTCTACTCGATCGCCTCCTCCCCCAAAGCCTATCCTGACCAACTCGATCTTACAGTCGCTCTCTCCACCTTCACCCACTCTGGCGAGCAGCGCTATGGGGTTGCAAGCCATTTTCTCTGCCATCTCGCAGAGCCGATGCACACACCGATTCCCTCCTACATTCAATCGACACCTCATTTCACATTGCCAGAAGACGGATCCACCCCCATCATCATGGTAGGTCCAGGAACGGGCGTCGCTCCCTACCGCGCCTTCCTCCAAGATCGCCTCGCCACCGGCGCCACTGGAAAAAACTGGCTCTTTTTCGGCGAGCGCAACCGCCAATCTGATTACTTCTATGAAAACTATTGGGAAGAACTCGTCCAGGGCAATAAACTCGAGCTTGACCTCGCTTTCTCACGCGATCAACCTGAAAAAATCTACGTCCAACACCGCATGCTTTCAAAAGCCAAACAGCTCTGGAGCTGGCTCCAAGAAGGCGCGTATTTCTACGTCTGCGGCGACGCCCATCACATGGCAAAGGCTGTCGAAGCTACACTCGTCCAAATCGGGCAGAGCCAAGGCCAGATGAGCGAAGAGGCCGCCAAAGCCTACGTCAAGTCATTGCGCACCCAGAAGCGCTATCTCGCCGATGTTTATTAGTGAACATCTCAACGCAATCGCAAAACAACGTTAATTAGAAAGAACTTTCATGACAGCGCTCAACCCACCTACGATTTCAGAAAAACTGGCTTTCGCTTTTATGCCAGAACGCGCAGAAGCATTTTCACAATTATGTGTTGAACAACGCGATCACGTTCAACAATTAATCGAAGCTACGGAAGGGACTGTACCTATTCTATTGCAACAGCAACTTGAAGTATGGGCTCTTTTTTTAAGAGGAACTCAAGCGTTAATAGAATTACGTACAAGCACCTACCTGTTATCCGGAGCGACTCTTTCCTCTGCTCACTTACTCACTAAAGATGTGACAGCATTGTTCGGTGCGACGACTTTAGCGCCTGGTTTGTCTGCTGTGAAATTAGCTCATGGGCTTTTAGAAAAATCCTATCGACTTAGAACTCATCCTGAAGAAGCGGGACAAATCCTAAACGCATCTTCAACCATAACCATTCATGAAAATGGCTTATCATATAGGAATGCTCATCTCTACTTGATCTAGGCCTGATAAATTAATTTGTTTACACTTCGCAGCTACAACGAAGACTCTAATATAAGCTGCTTATAACAAGATGATTAGACTCTATCTCTTGTCAAACGATCTTTTATTCGGCATCATTTCAAATTAAAATTGAAACTATATTGAATTAAACCACATTTTTTAATACAATATTTAATATTTATAAAACAACTTTAATTTGACGAGGAAATTATGGCAGCAATAAATCCCCCGACATTATCGGATAAGTTTGCACTCGCTTTAGTCCCAGGTCGCGCAGAAGCATTTTCACAGATGTGCGACAATCATCGCAATGTCATTGAAAACACCCTAATCGCTCAACAAGCCACTCTTACCCTACCTCAATCGACCCTGCTGCGAGCCCAAATCGAGCTGTGGTCACAGCTTGCATCGGCGAGTTTACATATTCCAGCGCGTTTTTCACTTGCTCCAGAAAGCAGAAATCATTTTCTTACTTCAGCATCAGTAACAATCGGCTCTTCGTTGTTATTTTCTAAAAAGATAACTCTCATTCCCGCGCTTTATACAGGCATTGTCACATATGCCCTAGGAAAATTAGCTCATGGCCTTTTAGACAAAGCGCACAGATTAACAACCCATCCCGAACAGGCTCAAGCGATCCTAGATGAGTTCGTTGAAAACGGCGAGGAAGATGGCGCTGTTCTGAGGATTATACACATTAATCGCATCTAATTTAGATTGCATTATTTTAAAATAAGGAAAAACTATGGCAGCAATAAATCCACCAACAATTACAGATACGCTTCGCCTTGCTCTTGTACCAGGTCAAGAGACCGAATTTTCGCAAAGATGCACGCTTCAAGAAGCTGCGATTGCGCAGGCGATGGGCGTCGAGGGTGCTGACATACCACAACTACAGCAGCAAAGAGCTGTGTGGATCAGCTTGTCTCAAGCAAGCGCGCTTTTACCCCTTTTCCGAATACCATTTTTCATCACAGGCGCTGCAACGACAACCTCTGCAGCATTGTTATTGTGTGACAAAATAAAATTAGTTTCAGGATCTATAACTTTGGCAGGATGCTATGGAACTGGCGTAGCTGGATCTAAACTAGTAAAATTAGCACATCAGCTTTTAGATAGAGCGCAAAGATTAACAACTCATCCTGAAGAAGCTCAAAATATCCTTAACGAATTTACAATTACAATTGCTTTGGAAGACGGCACGTTCCGTACGATTATCAACACCGACCGCGTCTAGTAAAAATGCGCGCTCCAAATCGGAGCGCACATGTGATAGGGTCTTTGTGAGGATTTTTATAAGACAAAATCCACAAATGAGGGGACAACCATCTTGAACAGGGGATCAAAAAGGGAATCAGGCAAATAAGGAGAGTCTGTGATATCGATAAAATCATCGATAATTTCAATAATACAAGCCCGCTTAACCTCCAGCGTTAACCCTGAAAATGACGAGAGATACTGGCGGCATTGCATGACAAGCTTCACCACATCTTCGACTTGAAAACCATCTGTAAAATTATCCTGCAATTGAACCGCATACTGTCTTAATTCTTCTTTTGTCGGGGGCACGTCTGAAACAACAGCCATCTGACCTTCATTCACGACTACTTGTGTATCCTCTTTACCAAAGACATAATCGAGCATTTTATTTGCCAAACGCTTTAAAATCGGATCTGTTATGCCATCGGGCAAATAAGGAGTGTTGACGTTATCAATTACCTGAGAAATCACAGTTGAAATGACCCCTTCAATAAACACAAGAGGACGAGAAGATTGACACACTTGAACCGAAAGGGAAACAAGAGTGGGAAGATCACTCCAAGAAAGACCATCGGAAAATTCCTTAGCTACGCTATCTACAAAGCCTGCAATTTCAGTTTCACTCACGGCAGAAGAAGCGATCACCATCGCACTTACGTTCGTTTCAACAGGCGCCTGAGAATACATACACTCGAGATGCTGGGGAGGAAGATCAAACATAACAACTCCTTACGGCGCAAAGCCGGTTAAAGTTCCACTTCTGCGGTCGTGAGAATGCAAAAACACTGCAATCCATCGCCGCATCCAAAATCTGTCAAACCATCGCCTGAAGTTACTGTGAGTCCTACTTGGGCAACGGATATTTTCATGACTTCTGCCACTTTTTCGCGCATTTCCTGCACGCGCACTTGAAAGCGCGGGCGTTTGCCTTCGATCGTCAATGACACATGCTGCACATGCTGCTTACCTAAAGTTTCGATGGCTTTTTCGAGATAAACCTGACTATCTGTGATCCCATCTTTGTGGCAGAGATCGATCGCAATGCCCCCGAGAATAGGAACTCCCGTAACAGAGGTGATCGCATTACAGATCGCATGAAATACCACATCCCCATCGGAATCGGCAGAAAGGCCAGGAGCATCGGTAAACATGAGGCCTCCGATGATGCAGGGCTTGGTCGATTCAGGAGAGAGAAAACGGTGGCTATCTTGTCCAATGCCGACACGTACGAGAGGGTAACACAATTTATTCTGAGTCATTCTAAGAGATTCCTTAAGAGTTTATGCAGGAAACTATACCTGCTCACTGATTTTTATGTCACTAATCGTAGTGATAGATGTCGCCAAACAGCTTTCTTGAGCATGCCTGTCGATAGCAAGTGCAATTAAACGATCGATCAATTCTGAATAGGCAATCCCGCTAGCTTCCCAATTCTTGGGATACATGCTGATTTTAGTAAAACCTGGAATCGTGTTGATTTCGTTCACCAAAAGATCGCCATTCTCTTTTAAAAAGAAATCAATCCGTGCCATTCCCTCGCAACAAAGAGCTTGGAAAACCTCAATCGACATCATTTGGACTTTCTTAACTAACTCAGGGGGTAATTGGACGGGAATTTGAAACAGTGCGCCTTGTTCATCGAGATATTTCGCTTCATAGGAATAAAACTCGTGCTGCGGAATCACTTCTCCTGGAAGTGATGCAATCGGATGGTCATTTCCCAGTACAGAACACTCAATCTCTCTTCCTGGAATAAATTCTTCGAGGAGCACTTTTCGCGCATAGAGGAAAGCAAGGTCCATTGCGTTTTTAAATTCAGATTCACAGCTCACTTTCGACACGCCCACAGAAGAACCTGCATTGGCAGGTTTGACAAAAAAAGGCAGGCCAATTTCTTGGGACACCGATTCAAAATCGAGCGTCTCTCTTTGGTGTTTCATCACGGTAATAAATTTTCCAATGGGGATCTTTGCATCGCGAAGCAGCCGCTTCATCACATCTTTATCCATCCCAATCGCAGAGCCCAGAACGCCGGCCCCCACAAAAGGGATATTTGCCAATGTAAGAAGACCTTGCATTGTCCCATCTTCTCCCATAGGTCCATGCAGAATCGGGAAAATAACATCCAGCGCAAGCCTCCCTTGAAGTTGGTCTCCGCAATAACCCACAAGCTCTTTTCGCTCTTGTTTGGGAAGTAGAGCAAGCGTTTGTTTTTCTCCATGGAGATGCACACGTTTAGCATCTTCTGCAAAAGCTAAAAACTCACCTGACTGCTTTAAATGCCACTCACCTTGCTTATCAATCGCGATGAGCACAATCTCATATTTGTCTTTGTCCATCGCATCGATCACATTCTTCGCCGAGATCAAGGAAACCTCATGCTCGACCGATTTGCCTCCAAAGAGGATTCCCACGCGTAATTTTGTCTGACTCATTTGGTAGCTCCTCATTTGAAACATTTCCCATTCGACAGGAAACTGTATAGCGGTTTAGTGTTAAAGGTGTCTAGGAGAATCAAAATGTCCACGTTACACATCGCCAATACTTTTTTCGAGCATGAGCTATCTGGACAAAAAGCAGGCAGCCTTACGCAAACAATTGAACGCCATCCGATCCATCTTCAACTCCAATTCCTTCCCTTTTTATATGCCAATCCCGATGAGTACATTGGCATAACAGCGCATCCTGCTCAGGCCTACCAAGATGTTTTGAAAAAATGGAATCTTCCCCAACTCAAGACCCAGCTCTTGCACGAGCCCAAAGTTTCCCGCTTTGAGCACCTCGAAACATGGGGAGCCTCTCATCTGATTCAAGAATGGGCAACGCGCCATCGTCTTTTCTATGACATCCCTGCATGGCATCTCGTAAAAGAGATCCAATCGAAATCCTTTTGCTTTCAGCATGCACCGCGACTCAAAAACTCCGCCTTATTGCACACAGAAGAAGAGGCACATTCTTGGCTGAGCTCATTTTCCGGACCAAAAGTTCTTAAAACCTGTTTTGGTCTTTCAGGAAGAGGACATCTCTTAATCGATACCGCTTCGAAAATCGCAACCATTCTGCAATTTTTACAAAGAGAATTTGAGCAGGCACGACCTGTCATTGCTGAACCTTGGGTCGAGCGCGCCCTCGATTTTAGTACCCAATGGGAGATCGCAAAAGATCAGACAATAACATTCATTGGATCAACCGTCTGCATCAACGACGCAAAAGGAAAATATATCGCAAGCTGTATCGCGGACGAGCCTACTCTCTTTGGTCAATCTCTTCCCTTTCTAGAAGAGCACAAGGCAACAGCGCATGCGCTTTTAAGCGCGATTGCCCGTTTAGGATATTTTGGAAATGTGGGATTCGATGCAATGATCTACAAAGAGGCAAACACACTGCGCTTACATCCCATCGTAGAAATCAACGCGCGCAAAACCATGGCATGGGCAGGACTCATGTTTCAACGCAAACATGTTCCAGGAAAAAAAATCACGTTCCGCTTTGCTCCAGGAACAGAGGGCTTACTGCCGACCCGTCTACATCTTCAGAATGGAAAGCACGTTGAATTCACACACAATCTGGTTGTAGAAATATAAGCTCGGCTTTGTACATTTTTGTGCCTCGAATCCTGGATAGGGAGCCCTTCAGGCGTAATTTTAATTCTCAGGATCGGCTTGAATAAGCCTTCCTGAGAATTAAAATTACGCCTCAAGGATTCCCTGCCGGGAAGCGGGGCACAAAAATGTACAAAGTCGAGATAAGCTTACGCAAAGCAGATTTTCCTTCTTTTGCAATCCAATGATAAATGAGCGCCTCTTCATTCTCCCCCCAGAAATGAACCGGCCAATTGTATTTAAACTCAAGCTGTGAGATCTGCACTTCATGTCGTGCCATCAAGAACGAAAGGATTTCCTCATCCGTCGGAAATAAAAATCTGCCATCGGCAAGCGCTCTCCAATCTTTGACTAATTCAGAATCCGTTTCTGCTAACATCACTCCTGAATTGTATTTGTCGATGAGAAATATAAGATTTTTTGTCTGGTTTTTCACGAAAAAGCTCTTGCCGGAAGATGCGACAGCAACACCACCAGGAGACAGGGGCAAATTCAACAGAGAGCTCAGATCTCCACGCACTTGACAATCGAGATCCAACCACAGAGTGCGCTGAAAAGGAGACTGTGCAAAAGCAATGGGTTTATAAAAAAGATACTGCCGCTCCGGTGGAACATCAGCCACATTAAGAGGGTTTGCTTGCCAGAGCTCGTTGCGAAAAACAAATTCTCCATTCTCTGCATGACATAGAGAAAAACCCTCAACACGAAACACCGTTCCGCGCTCTTTGCACCATGCATGCGCATCCGATGTCATCCCAAAATCAGCAAACGCGATCGGACATGTGGGATTATGTTTCCGAAACTGTTCATAAAACCAAACGAGAAGCCATTCTTGCGACACATCCGTGCCCACTAAAACACCGCATTGCATTTCACACCCAGCCCTTGAACCCCGTGTTACGAAAAACAGCGATTTCAAGGAAGACAAAAGTGCACGGTTTACAAGTAATGGCATTTAAGCTAACTGTGTGATATACTCATCGTCTCTTTTCTCTTGTTTGTCCAACCCTCAAGGAGCTAATGCATATGGAAGTTCTGAAAATCAAAGGTGGTAAGCCCTTAGAAGGAAAAGTCCGCGCAGCAGGAGCAAAAAATGCCGTTACGAAACTGCTTGTAGCCTCTTTACTTTCGGACAAACGCTGCGTCTTTTACAACGTGCCCAACATTGCAGAAGTAGAAGTGACAGTGGATCTCTGCAAAGAGATCGGCTCGCAAGTGCATTGGGATAAAACAGAGGGTGTGATTGAAATCATCACCAAAGAACTGAAAACCTCTTATGTGCCGCAACGTTTTTCAGGATCGAATCGAATTCCTATTTTGATGATCGGTGCACTTCTGGGAAGAACCGATGAAGACATCATCGTTCCAACAGCGGGCGGTTGCAAAATTGGCAAACGCCCTGTTGATTTCCATTTAAGCGCTTTGGAAAAACTCGGCGCTGTCATTGAATATCGAGAGATGAAAAAAGAGGGAGCTTATTTCGCAAGAGCGCATCAAGGACTAAAAGGCGCGATCATTCCCCTTGCATTTCCTTCGGTGGGCGCCACAGAAAACACCATTTTAGCCGCCTGTCGCGCACAAGGGACAACGGTCATTAAAAACGCAGCGATTGAACCAGAAATTATTGATCTCATTCTGTTTTTGCAAAAGTTAGGGATCACGATCGGCATCGATGCAGATCGCACCATCCACATCCAACAGACCCAACAGTTTTACGAGGTTGAGCATACAGTCATTACCGACCGGATCGAAGCGGCTTCCCTTGGTCTTGCGGGGATCAGCACCAAAGGGCGCGTCTTTGTAGAAGGAGCCCAGCATTCTCACATGATCACCTTCCTCAACTATCTGCGTGCTGTCAATGCAGGATTCGAGGTGAAAAAAGACGGAATAGAATTTTTCTACAAAGGGCCTTTGAAAGGGGGCGTGCACATTGAAACAGATGTGCATCCTGGATTCATGACCGATTGGCAACAGCCCTTCGTTCTTCTTTTGACACAAGCTCACGGTGTTTCTGTCGTACATGAAACAGTTTATGAAAACCGCTTCGGCTACACAGATACCCTCAAACAAATGGGCGCAGATATCGAGCTGTTCACGCATTGTTTAGGAGGCAAGGAATGCCGTTTTGCCTCGCAGAATTTCCATCACAGCATTGTCGTCAAAGGGGCGACACCCCTCTGCTCTAAAGACATCACCATCCCTGATTTACGCGCCGGCTTTGCCTATGTGCTCGCAGCGCTCCTCGCTCCTGAAGAAAGCCACATTTCAGGTCTTCACTACCTTGATCGCGGTTATGAGAACATTGTCGGAAAGCTCTCTTCCTTAGGAGCTGAAATTTCCCGCCTACCCGCTCACCCTGGTCCACCAGGGTCGATATTAAAACCTTTACTATCAGCCACTTCCTCGAAAGCCGTTTGACACTGTTCCTCATAGCAGGTACAATAGTCTCCATTTTCAAATGGAAGACCTTCAATGCAGCCTTTATGGAGAAAAATCCAGCAGGGGAATTTTACCGACTGGAAACGGCTCACCGATTTTATTCAACTCGATCTCCCCCTGCCTCCAAGTAAGCTCAAGTTTCCCTTAAACGTCCCCGTCCGCCTAGCAGAAAAAATCGTCAAGTCCACCCCCAACGATCCCGTTTTACGCCAATTTCTTCCCTCGTTAGAAGAAAACAAAAAATCACCTCTGTTCATCTCCGATCCCGTTGGCGACACACAATCGCGCAAAGCCCCAAAACTGCTGCATAAGTATCAGGGAAGAGCCTTGCTCGTTTCCACAAGCGCCTGCGCGATGCACTGTAGATACTGCTTCCGGCAGCATTTCGATTACGAAACAGAAGACAAATCCTTTGCTGAAGAGCTGGAATATATTCAACAAGACACCTCGTTAAAGGAAATCATCTTAAGCGGGGGAGATCCTCTCTCCTTAAGCCACAGGCAACTCAAAAGCCTCATCGACAGCTTAAGCCAAATTCCCCACCTCAAGCGCCTCCGTTTCCACACCCGCTTTCCCATCGGCATCCCCGAGAGGATCGACGACGCATTTCTCGAGCTCCTAAACACCTGCCGTCTGCAAACTTTTTTCGTCATCCATTCCAACCACCCCAACGAGTGGGATGAAGAGATTAGCGCAGCCTTAAAACGCGTCCAACGCCTCGGCATTCCTGTCCTCTGCCAAACGATATTACTCAAAAACGTCAACGACAACGCCGACACACTGCACGCGTTTTTTGAGTTCCTAGTTGATCAGGGGATCCTGCCCTATTACCTCCATCAACTCGACCGCGTCGAGGGCGCCGCTCACTTTGAAGTGACAGAAGAGCAAGGAAAGTCCTTAATGCAAGAACTCACCCGCAGTCTTTCTGGCTACGCGGTCCCCCGCTACGTCCAAGAGATCGCAGGGGAATCCAGCAAGACCCAGATCAGCTACTAAACAAACAACAGTCTCATTATAAACCACTTAAAGCTACAAACAAAAGAACTTTCCTCATTTTAAGCTTGCAATGAAGCAGAATTTGGAGTCGACTCCAAATGTTCCGCTTTATCACTGAAACTTACCAACGCCTGATTGAGAGTCTCGACCTCACCCATACACGTTACCTGTACCCTTCCTTTACCTTGCGAAACCGGCTCACCGGCCTTATTGGACCGCGTGGCGTAGGCAAAACAACGCTGCTCCTTCAATACATCAAAAATGAGTTGTTCAAGGAAGGCAAATGCTTCTATTTTTCTGCAGATTTAATCTATTTTCAGCAAACCTCCTTACTTCAATTCGTCAGCGATCTGCACTTGAAAGAAGGATACCGAATCATTTTCATCGATGAAATTCACAAGTATCAAGGCTGGAACCAAGAGCTAAAAAACATCTACGACGCCTTTCCTTCGCTAAAAATTGTGTTTTCAGGAAGCTCCATGCTAGATCTAATCGAAGGGAGTCATGACTTATCAAGGCGAGCTAAATTATACCGTTTGCAGGGGATGTCTTTTAGGGAGTATCTCAACTTTTCATTGGGCCTAAATCTTCAACCTATTCCTCTTGATGAAATCTTAGACAACACAACTGCCGCTCTTCTTCCATTAAAAGATGTGGATCGGATTCTTCCTCACTTCGAAGATTATTTAAAGGACGGCTACTATCCTTTTGTCTTTGAAGATCCCCACTCGTACTATGAAAAAATATCGAGAGTCGTCGACAAGACCATATTTGAAGACATTGCCAATTATTACAGCTTAAAAACACCCAACCTACATTACTTTAAAAAACTTCTCACCTTTCTCGCCTCGATTCCCCCTGCCGATCTCAACATGCATAGCTTAGCCAAAAATTTGGGGATCGATCACAAAACTGTCGAACACTATGTAGCGATTTTAGCAGCCGTTGGACTCATCCGAGAAATGCGGCCCTACGAAGGGGGGAGCCCAGGATTGCGAAAACCTTGTAAAATCCTTCTGAACAACACAAATTTGATCCATACGATGCAGCAATATTTGGGACAACCCGTATGCAAAGGCATGGAAAGAGAACTGTTTTTCATCCAAAGTTTGCAAAATGCAAACATCGAAGTGTTCTATTCGAAACAAGCCGATTACCGCACTCGTCAAGCTGTGTTTGAAATTGGCGGCAAGAATAAAACGCGAGAACAGTTGAAAGATTTAAAGGTCCCGTCTTATGTTGTCAAAGACGATATCCTCCTTCCAATGAAAGGAGAAATCCCTTTGTTTCTTTTTGGATTTCTTTATTAGATTACATCCGCTCGAGCGTTTTTAGACCTAAGAGGTGCAACCCCTTTTCCAAGATGCGCGCGACGGCTTCGCATAGAACTAAGCGGCTGTCTTCTTCGGGAGAACCTTCGACACGGCAGTCGCGGAAGAAGGCATGGAATTTTTCAGCGAGGACATAGAGATATTCGCAGAGGCGATTTGGGAGAAGATCGCGCGACATCATGTCGAGCGTTTCGCCAAACTGACGCAAATGGAGAGCCAGCTCTATCTCTGTGGGATGATTTAAGATGATCTTCGCATTGGAAATGAGCTGAGTCATGTCTTTGCCCACTTTGCGCTTAATCCCTTGAATACGCACGAAAGCATAGAGAAGAAACGCCGCGGTATTTCCTTCAAATTTCAGCATCCGCTCATAACTGAACACATAGTCTTTCAAGCGATGGCAAGAGAGATCTGCATATTTGAGCGCATCGATTCCAAGAACGGCAGCCATTTTTTCAATTTCATCAGTAGAATATTCAGGAAGACGTTCTGTGAGGATCTCTTTTGCTTTCGCAACGGCTCCTTGCAAAAGATCAATCAATTTTTCTGTGTCGCCCGAGCGTGTTTTAAATTTGGTGCCGTCAGGCCCCAAAACCACGCCGAAAGGAACGTGATCAAATTGTGTGCGCTTGGGATCGAGGTACCCCGCTTTTTCGCACGCTTTTGCAAGCATCGCAAAATGCAGACTTTGTCCCGCATCGGTTAACACAATGATCCGATCCGCTCTTTCCTCATCGATGCGTTGGCGCATCGCAGCGACATCCGTCGTGTCGTAGTTATAGCCCCCATCCGATTTTTGAACGATCATCGGCAAGGGAGTGCCTTCGCGCGTTGTAAATCCTTCTAAAAAGAGGCATTTGGCTCCATCAGAAATGCTAATGAGCCCCTTCTGTTCCAAATCGGCGATCACTTTGGGCAATTCTGGATTGTAAAAGGACTCGCCACGCTCTTGAATCTTTACATCGAGAAGCGCATAAATCTCTTCAAAGGCTTTGCGCGAAATATCACAAATGATCTCCCATGCATGCAGCGCAGCGGGGTCTCCCCCTTGTAAAGCGACCACTTGCAGTTGAGAGCGTTTTTTAAAGTCGGGATCTGCATCGAATCGTTTTTTTGATTCCCGGTACCAATGCATGAGCTGAGGAAGCTCTGTTTTTTGGGTCCCTTTTAATACATCGGGAACCGTATCTGTCATGTAAGCAATCAACATCCCAAATTGGGTTCCCCAGTCTCCAATGTGATTCAAACGGAGAACATCGTGCCCTAAAAACTCAAAGAGACGCGCGATCGCATCGCCGATGATCGTCGAGCGCAAGTGACCCACGTGTAATTCTTTGGCGACATTAGGAGAGGAGAATTCGACGATGACCCGTTGCTTTTTTTCGGGCAGCGGAACGCCAAGCCTGTCATCGGATAAAATCGCTTGGGTCTGTGTAGAAAGAAATTGAAGATCGAGCGTGATGTTGATAAATCCAGGCCCTGCAATCTCCATCTTGGCAATCATCGGCTGTCCAAGAGATGTCTTTGGATCGACATGAGCCATCAGAAGCGCTGCGACATCGCGCGGACTTTTCTTCAGCTCTTTTGCCAATTTTAGGGCATTGTTACACTGATAATGCCCAAATTGTGTCTGGGTGGATTGCGTCACTTCGGCACGCAGCCCCTCAGAATCAGCTGAAACTTGAGCGCCGAATGCCGCATGCAACGCTTCTTGAAATTTCGCGACTAAATCCGTGACAATATTCTGCATCACACCCTTTTAGACTTGAACAGCAGCGTGATGGAAACAAGGCGGTTGGCGTCGTTTGCCGATCTTGTATTTCAAGCGATAATCGCCTAAAGAGATCGCAGCTTGATGTGTCGAGCAGCGATTTTGTTCAGCGATATCATAAATGACCATGAGCTGATCATATAATTGGTGAATCTTATTGCGAGAAGCAGAAGAACTATATCCGAGAGGATCGAGCTCTTGCGTGACGTTAATTAAACCGCCGGCATTGATGACAAAATCAGGAGCGTAGAGAATGCCACGCGCCATAAGAGCGTCTGCATCGCGGTCATTGAGCAACTGGTTATTTGCACAACCGCCGATGCCAATGCAACGGAGTTCTGGGATTGTTTGCTCATTGATAATTCCGCCTAAAGCACAAGGCGCTAGAACGTCGCAAGACACTTTTAAAATATCTTCCGGAGCTACCACTTGAGCGTCTAATTGCTTGCCAATGCGATTGCGTCTTTCTTCATCGATATCAGTCACAATGAGTTTCGCTCCATTCCAGAATAAGAACTCCGCCAACGCTTGACCCACGCTTCCTAATCCTTGAATCGCTACAGTGCGCCCTTCAACAGACTCAGATCCGTACACTTTTTTAAGAATCGATTGGATCCCGCGGTATGTTCCCCACGCAGTATATGGTGATGGATTGCCGCTGCTCTTGGCATGAGGAAGGCCCACAACATAAGGAGTAGCCTGAGTAATAATTGTCATATCTGCTGGAGTACATCCCACATCTTCTGCGCAAATGTATTCCCCTTTCAATTGATCCACAGCCTGACCAAATGCGATCAAGAGATCTTCGGTTTTATTTTTTTTAGGATCGGCAATGATCACACTTTTGCCGCCGCCCCAACCACTTTCAGATAGAGCCGACTTATAGGTCATCCCACGAGAGAGACGCTTTACATCATTCAGAGCATCTTCGAATGTCGCATAAGGATAAATCCGTGTTCCCCCGAGAGCTGGCCCGAGCGAGCTATTGTGAATGCTAATGATCGCACTCAATCCCGCCTGGGGATTTTTTGCCCAAACGACTTTTTCATATCCTGGCACAAAGATTTCTTCCAAAACTAAAGAATCGTCTAATGTCTGAGTCATGTGTATCCTCCCCTGCTTGGGTCACGAAGATTGTATAAGCGCCATGAAAATTGGTAGGCGAAAGTTTAGCAGCATAGCAATATCACCGCACAAATGCAAGCGAAAGCATACTCTTAGGAGGGAGAAGAGGGGAAGCGGGACATCAAAAGATCCTATCAAAGTCTGTTTTTTCAGGGAGCGAGGTTTTGCAATTGCAACGCTCTCTTCTTTTTTCACCTTGAAGGTTAAAGGGATTTAAGGTACGATAATACATTATTTTAAGATGAGCCCTTTACTAAACGCACATTTGAGGGGAAAATGGCAACGTTGGCTATTTCAGAAACGCTAAAAGATGAATTACTTAGGTTTCTCAAAAAGAACCGAAAGGCAGATCTGGTTACTACCTATCTTTATTTTTTGGAAAAAAAGTTTAATTTAAAACCTGTCCTTTTTGTCCGCGATAAAATGATTTATCAGAGCCAAGAAGAGCTGATCAAGTCCTTAGAACAGCAAGGTAAATTGTGGCGCGAGACTGAGATCAAGATCCAGTACGGCCAGCAAAGCGTCAATGAATTGACAAAGAAAATTTACATCTGCCCCTTTACTGGGAAAGTTTTCGGCGACAACACCCACCCCAATCCTCAAGATGCGATTTATGATTGGGTTGCGAAATGTCCTGAAAATAAAGAAAGAGTCGGCGGCCTCAAAGCCAAACGCTTTTTCGTCTCTGAAGATCCGGATGTGATCAAAAATTATATTGTCAAACGAAAGGATCCGATTACAAAAATCGTGTATTCTTCCGCAGTCACAGGGAAACTGTTCAATAGCCGCGAAGCTGTCATCAATGATTTTATTCATAATCAGCTGAAACAGATTCCTCTTGAAGAAGTGCCCAGCCAAAACCGCTTTCAGATTGAAGAGCACTTCATGAGCTTCATCCAGACACAGCTAGAAGAGAGCAAAATCGCCTCTTTTGTAGAAGCCCTCTCCCAATTTGAAGAATTTACATCTTATATGGAGCAATGGCTCGAAGAAGATAGAGATGAAGGGGACGATGAGCAATGAAGTTTTCGTTAGCAGGTCAGCAACGGAAACCCACCAGATAGGCGCCTCCTTAGGATTAACGCTCCCCTTAGGGTCCATTGTGACATTCTCAGGGGACTTAGGCTCCGGCAAAACGACATTGATTCGCGGCCTGATTGAAAGTGTAACAAATGCCCCCGCGCGTGAAGTGTGCAGCCCTACATTCACCTACTTAAACATCTACACGGGCGAAAAATCGATCTACCATTTCGACCTCTACAGACTCAAGCACGAAAATGATTTTTTAAATGCGGGATTTGCCGATTTTCTTGACGGCTCAGGGATCTGTTGTATTGAATGGCCCGAAATCATCGACAACCTGCTGCCGGATTCACGAATCCACGTCACCCTCTCTTATTGTGAAGAAGGTGTCAGAAAAATTGAGATTGTAAGATATGAATAAAAAATTCGCTTTCGCGCAGGCTCAATTTGTCGCATCCGCGTTTGCACCGGATCAATTTCCCACGCTGCGGAATCTCCATGGGGATTTCATGCCTGAAATCGCCATCGTCGGAAGATCCAATGTCGGTAAATCTTCGCTCATTAACCATCTGCTCCGCAACAAAAAGCTCGCGAAAACCTCTTCCACGCCCGGAAAAACTCAATCGCTTAATTTTTTCACAGTCGATCAATCGCTCGCCTTTGTCGACTTGCCCGGCTTTGGATTTGCAAAAGTTTCCGATGCGATCAAACAGCAATGGGCCCTGTTACTTAAAACCTATTTGCAAGAGCGTAATCACGTCAAAATCCTTTTAGTTCTACTCGACGCGCGACGCTTGCCTACCGATGATGATTTCGCGCTTCTCCAATGGGCGCAACAAAACAAAGTTCCCTTTCAGATTCTCTTCACAAAATCAGACAAGCTGAACGAGAGCGAGAAACATGCGCATGCAAAAACGGCGATCAAAGCCCTCCAAGATGCGCTTTCAGAACCCTCGATCCCCTATCTTTATTACTCGATTAAAGATGCGCGCGCCAGAATACAGCTGATCGATCGTATCAACCTCACCCTCAACCAAACGAAATAGTCTCATGGGAAACATTCAAAAAGACGTCTTTATTTGTCTCGACTGCGAAACAACCGGACTGGAAACAGAAACCGATCAGATCATCGAAGTCGCAGCCGTCCGCTTTACGTTTGAAGAGGTCCTCGATTCCTATGAAACACTCATCGACCCTCAGGTGGCGATCAATCCTGCGTCGATGGAATTCCATCACATCTCAGATGATATGGTCAAAGGCAAACCAAAGATTCATCAAGTGCTTCCGGAGCTCATTAAATTTGTCGGCAAGCAGATTATCGTCGGACACGGAATCACCACAGACATCGCTTTTCTAGACACTGCCGCGAAAAAACATAGCATTCCTTGTCCCTTTTCCACACAAGCTTATATCGACACTCTAAGACTCGCTCGTCTTTATGGAGAAAGTCCGACTAATTCCTTAGAACGCCTTCGACAGCACTTTAACATCGCTGAAGAGGGGGCTCACCGAGCGATGAGCGATGTCATTGTCAATATCGAGGTGTTTAAACAACTCTCGCGCAAATTCAAAACGACAGAAGAGATGATGAATCGCTTGAAAAGTCCCATCCTTTTGCGTACGATGCCTTTAGGGAAACATAAAGGGCGCGTCTTCTCCGACATTCCCGTCGAATACTTGCGATGGATGGTTCATCAAAACTTCGACCAGGATCTGCTCTTTTCGATCAAAACAGAATTGAAAAAACGCAAACAAGGCGCTCACTTTAGTCAAGCTAGCAATCCCTTTTCAGAATTGTAGCCTAAAGTTGTCTTGGGGTTATTTGGAGGCTCGCATGGAAAAACTGAATGTATCTAATCTCGAAGTTGCAGGTAAAAAAGTTTTAGTGCGCGTCGACTTCAATGTACCGATGCATGCGGATGGAACGATTTCAGACGACACCCGTATCCGAGAATCTCTCCCCACAATTCAGCATATCTTGAATGCGGGTGGCAGCGTGATTCTTATGAGCCACCTTGGCAGACCCAAAGGAAAAAAAGACCCCCAATTCTCCCTTGCTCCTTGCGCAAAAGCACTCTCTCATCTTCTGAACAAACCTGTGATCATGGCACCTGACTGCGTCGGCAAGGAGGTCGAAGCTCTCGCTCGGGAATTACAGCCAGGCCAAGTTCTTTTACTTGAAAACCTCCGCTTTTACCCAGAAGAAGAAAAGCCAGAAATCAATCCCGCTTTTGCTGAACAATTAGCGCATTTAGGCGATCTCTATGTGAACGACGCTTTCGGCACCGCGCATCGGGCACACTCCTCAACAGCTGCCATCGCTCGCTATTTTCCACAGCGTGCCGCTGCAGGCATGCTGATGCAAAAAGAAATCGCGTTTCTAGGGAAGCTAGCTTCGCATCCTAAGCGGCCTTTTTACGCCCTCATCGGAGGCTCGAAAATCTCGACAAAAATCGGCGTCCTTCATGCCCTTCTCGATAAAGTTGACGTCCTGTTTATCGGAGGCGCAATGGCCTACACTTTTTTCAAAGCCCAAGGGATTGAAATAGGCAGCTCATTGTGTGAGCCAGATCAGATCGAAACCGCAAAAAGTTTGCTCGAACTCGCTCTTAAAAAAAATATCACCGTATATCTTCCGACAGACCACCTGATCGCCTCTAGTTTCAGCCAAGACTCTCCGACAAAAATCCTCTCCATCAACGAAGGGGTTCCCACGGGCTGGCAAGGTGTGGATATTGGGCCAAAGACTCTATCGACCTGGGAAAACAGCTTAAAAAATGCGGCTACGATTTTTTGGAACGGCCCTGTGGGCGTGTTTGAAATTCCCGCTTTTGCAAAAGGAACAGAGGGGATCGCTCAAACACTTGCGCACTTGTCCGCCATCACGATTGTCGGAGGAGGGGACTCGGTTGCAGCCGTTAACCAACTGGGCTTAGCATCACAATTTTCCCATATATCCACGGGCGGGGGAGCCTCATTAGAATACCTCGAACAAGGACATCTTCCTGGGATCGATGTCTTATCCAATTCTGCGAGCTGAAAATTTAATTATTATCAGCATTTATTTTAACTATGAATTGCGCATTATGGTTGTCAAATAAGTCGGAATCTCTATAATAAGGTCAATTCTGTAGATCTCAGAAAGGGGCGGAACATTTGTTAAAATTCCTCCCCCAACTGAACAACCTAGGCCACCTATGTCTGCGTCTTCACAGACGGATTTTAGTCGCTTACGTTCCTTTCTTTGGCCGATCCACCGTCATGAGCTGAAAAAGTTCATCCCCATGTTACTTATTTTTTTCCTTGTAGGCTTCAACTATAGCTTACTACGCGCTACAAAAGACGCCCTCGTCGTCACAGCCCCCTCCTCTGGAGCTGAAGCGCTTCCCTTTTTGAAAGTCTGGGCGATTCTGCCTATGGCACTCTTGTTTACATTTATTTTTACACGCGTCTCCAATCGAGTCACACGTGAAAAAGTATTTTATATCATGATGTCGATCTTTGTCGGATTCTTCCTGCTGTTCATGTTTTTTCTTTACCCTTACCAAGACGCACTCCATCCGCATGAACTGTGCGATCGGATTCAACAAATGCTTCCTGTCGGATGTCAGGGATTAATCGCTATGTTCCGCAACTGGACATTCACGTTATTCTATGTGATGTCAGAAATGTGGAGCACGATCATCATGACGGTCCTCTCTTGGGGTTTTGCGAATGACGTGACCTCCGTGAAAGACGCGCGCAGATTTTATGGTCTTCTCGGGATTAGCATCAACTTCTCCGGAATTGCAGCAGGTCAAGTCGCTACCTCGATGTCTCAATACACTTTTAACCCCAACCTACCCTTCGGCGTAGACGGATGGGGCCAGTCTATCTTCTTTTTGAATACGATTATCGTACTCGCGAGCTTCCTATGCATGGGACTCTTTCGTTACATCCACAAGCAAGGATTCGGGTACAACTCAGCCTCTTATTACGAGCAGAACGGGACATCTGAAGTTAAAATGGGCTTACGTAAAAACTTTTCTTACCTCGCCAAGTCCAAATACCTGATCAGCATTGCTATCATCGTCGTGATGTATAATATCGCAATCAACCTGATTGAAGTTGTCTGGAAAGACCAAGTCAAACAACTCTACCCTAATCCGGCGGACTTTAATGCCTATATGGGTAAAATTTTAACAAGCATTGGGATTATCGCTACCATAACGAGCATCTTTATTTCAGGGACTGTCATCCGCCGCTTTAGCTGGAAATCCAGCGCAATGATTTCTCCTCTGATTCTGTTAGTAACAGGGATTGCCTTCTTCTTTTTCTTCTTCTTTAAAGATTCTAGCTTTGCTGGAGCTGCTGCTGCCTTCGGAACCACCCCGCTTGTTCTCTGCTGCTTCTTTGGATCACTGCAAAATTGCCTTGCCCGCGCCTCGAAATATACTTTATTCGATGCCACGAAAGAACTCGCCTTTATCCCTCTTTCTAAAGAGTGCAAGTTGAAAGGAAAAGCCGCCATCGATGGCGTTGGTTCTCGCTTAGGCAAATCCGGAGGCTCGATCATCCACCAGGGCTTGCTGATGCTCTTTGGAACCGTCGCGCTCAGCACCCCTTACGTTGCTGGTCTTTTACTCCTCGTGATCTGCGCATGGATGTTCGCAGTTAACGCTTTAGGTAAACGGTTCAACGCTCTTGTCGCACACAAAGAAACTCTGGATGTTCCTGACGACGATAAGAGTCCTCTGAAACCCAATCTCTCCGAGCCTCTCACTCAACAATGATGATGCGCCTTAATCAAAAAATATTACACCTCATTTTCTCATCTGTGCTATACAAAGCACTATGAACGAAGCCATCCAAGAACTTATCACCCGCCATGCTCCTGTTGCCCATTGGTACGTATTTGGCGCTCTCATTCTAGCGGGATTCAATCTTCCCTTTAGCGCTGATGCTTTAATTTTGCTGAGCGCTTTTCTGGCAGCGGTGATTATTCCCGAGCATACCTGGCACCTCTTCTTTTGCGCCCTGATCGGATGTTACATTTCAGCCATGTGCGCCTATTGGATGGGCAGGATCTTAGGCCCGACACTCCAGAGATTTTCTCTATTCTCCAAGCTCTTCCACCCTGCGCGCATACATAAGATCTACAACTTTTATGAGAAGTATGGTTTATGGACTCTCATGTTCGGGCGTTTTATTCCATTCGGCGTGCGCAACTGCATCTTCATGACCGCAGGCCTAAGTAAAATGCACTTTCTAAAATTTATTTTGCGCGACTCCATCGCTTGCACAATTTGGTGTGGAACGATCTTCTATGTATTTTACACGCTTGGACAGAACTTCCAGGTCATCTGGGAGACGCTAAAAACGTTTAATCTCGTCATTTTCGCTGCTTTCAGTGTGACGGTAATTGGGTTTATTTGGTATAAGAGAAGAAAAAAAGACCGTTCCACCGAAGAAATTGCATGAAGTTGGAACAACGTGCATTCAGTATAAATCGCTGCTAAGATAGAAAAGAGTTCGACATCGCAATGCTGAGTTTATCAAATAGTTTATCCTTTCTAAGAGCGCCACTAGCATTTCTATTCCTAGTGGAAAACTCGACATGCCGCATTACCGCTATCCTTCTTGCCATGCTCACCGATTGTATTGATGGCTACTTAGCACGCCGTAGACGCGCCGTCACGCAATTCGGTGCCATCCTCGATCCTGCCATGGATAAATTTTTCGTTTTTTTCGCCTTGACGGTTCTTCTCGTCGAGAACAGGCTTGATACCTGGCAAGCCCTTGCCATGATTTCTCGAGACTTCTTTTTATGCGCTTTTGGCCTTTATTTATGCTTTGCGGGTCACTGGCGATCGTACACATTCAAAGCAATCCGTTGGGGAAAAGCAACCACAGCGCTCCAGTTCCTCGTCTTGATTGGTCTCACACTTGGATACCAATCTCCTTGGTATCTCTATTGCACCTTTATTCTTTTCGGCTTGCTCGCCTTCATTGAGCTAACCCTTGAGCTTTCCCAATACAAGCGCACCTCAGCATCAAGAGCTTCCAAAGAACCGTAAAATCACGAAAGCGATGACAACTCTGTCTTGATCTGAATCAGCGGACAAGGAACCTCGCCCCCTTGCTTAAGAATCGCATCATACGCCAACATCAACACCTCTTGCTTCACAGCAAGGAACTGATCATAACGCGTGGAGAGGGTATAGACATCGATATAAAGATCGAGAGTGTACTCATTGAATCCATTGAACACGACAAGGACAGGCAAATGATTATCGATTGCAGGATGCGCTGCAATCGAAGCGCGAATACCGTCTGCAATTGCTGCAATGTTCGAAAAATCTTCGAAACGAACACCAATCTTCTGCTCGATCCTTCGATGCGTCATACGCGAATTATTAATGACAAGACCGCTTGAAAAGATCGCATTCGGCAAATAAACCGGGCGCTTTTCCTTATCGCGCACGCATGTCAAATACCAGCCAATCTCTTCTACATAGCCTTCTAACTTACGTTCGCTGATCACAATCTGATCCCCCACCATAAAGGGGCGCGTGATATAGAGCATCAGTCCACCAAAAAAATTGGCGATCACATCTTTAGAAGCAAACGCCACGCCGGCAGCACCAATGCCTCCAAAGGCGATGAGCGGACCGATATCCAATCCCCATAACTGCAAGATGATCATAGCGGCGATGATCATCACAATGATCGTCAGAAATTTTCCTAATACATGGACAAAGCCGGCGTCCAATCGTTGAACCGCTCGATCTTTATTCAACAGAGTATGCTGCATCTCTTTTTTCCACCGCAATAGAACCCACGCAAGCACACACACAACGCCTGTTGCACGAAACGCACTCAGATATCCGTCGAAAAAAGAAAATTCGAATCGACGCGCTGTCACCTCTAAAACAAGAATCACACCGAGAATCCACAATAAGATATGGACAGGCAAAAATAAAATG
This sequence comes from Parachlamydiales bacterium, assembly GCA_020053915.1. Taxonomy (GTDB): domain Bacteria; phylum Chlamydiota; class Chlamydiia; order Chlamydiales; family Rhabdochlamydiaceae; genus JAGVMG01. Next base: position 40,065 of record JAGVMG010000065.1, read on the forward strand.
TAATTAAGCCTTTCCCGCCAATCCAGCGCTTTGGATAGAGAGCGCTGCCGCACATGCTTCACTACCTTTTTAAACAAGTAATTGATGCCGACAAGGACTGCTAATCCAATAAGGATCTCCAGAAACCAAAGATGGTCAGCAATGGGTATCGGCACTAAGATATTCACATGCTCTGTTTCCATAAGGATCCTTTTTTTCGACGATGATTTTGTGACCGAGTCTTGTATCTATTTCACTCCGCTAGGTTTTGTGAATTTTGAGAGGCTGCGACTTTGTCAAAAATTCACAAAACCTAACGGAGTGAAGTATAGAAAAGATGTTCGGTTTTTTCGGAGGATAGACCCTCTCTCTAAAAAATGCAAATAGTGGATCTTCAGTAGAAAAAAAAATAATTCTGTTTTATGCTGCTCTAAAGAATCATGAATAAAGAGGACCTATGAATTTCAGAAAAGAATCGATCTTTGTTAATGCCGTGCGCAGTTTTCTCTCTTGTTTTGCCGCGATCCTCGGCATTCTAATTGGAGTCTGTGTCTTTTTTATCGGATTAATGTTTATTACAGGCCCTACCGTCATTCCTCCAAAGCAGTGCGACATCTTAGTTGCTGCCGATGCCAATGGAAAACGCGATCTTCTTCCTGCGACCGCTCCCGTCGTATTGAAGATCGATATTAAAGGGATCATCGGTCAAGGAGACCTCACTGTGGATAATATCCAGAACCTCTTGTGGGATTCTCGAGAAGGGATACTACAGCATGGAAGAGTGAAAGCTATTTTTCTCAATATTAATTCTCCCGGCGGAGTAGCTAGCGATGCAGATGGCATTTACCGCGCACTTATGGCTTATAAGGAAAAATATCAAGTGCCGATCTACGCTTTTGTCGAAAACCTCTGTGCTTCCGGAGGAATGTATATCGCGTGCGCTGCCGATAAAATTTACGCTAGCGAAACTAGCATTATTGGCTCTGTCGGTGTGATCCTTGGGCCCAACTTCAATGTCTCAGGACTCCTAGATCGCTACGGCGTTAAAGCACTTTCTATTACGGAAGGAAAAGATAAAGACATGCTGAGCCCTTACCGACCATGGGTCCCTGGAGAAGACGCTTCCATCCGCGCGATTACAGCAGATCTATATGAAACATTTGTTTCCATTGTGGCCGCTGCACGGCCGCAGCTCGATAAAACAAAGCTGATTAACGAATATGGCGCGCAAATCTATTCAACTAAAAAAGCACAAGAGTATGGCTACATCGATGTCGCAGATACCACTTACTATACAGCGATGACAGATCTAGTTAAGGCAGCAGGACTCAAAGATCCTAATTTTTACCAGGTTTTCCAACTGCAAATTCCCCATTCTTTTATTGCTGCGCTCACTGAAACAAAACTGTCATTGTTGCAAGGGAAGATCACCCATGAATTTCAAATCGGACCTTATATAAATTCAGAGTTAAGCGGCAAGTTCCTCTACCTCTACCAACCTTGATTTAATCACCTGCTTCCTCGTCCTCATTAATGGAGGCGAGGAAGCACCTCAAAAGTCCATCATGAAAACACTCTATATTATCGACGCCGTCAATGTCCTCTTTCGCTCCTACTACGCTATTGGGCCCATGACAAATAGTAAAGGAGAGTCGACCAATGCTCTCTACGGATTTATCCGTTCTATCTACAAGCTCATCGCAGAATTTTCCCCTGATTATTTTATCGCCGTCTTCGATGGTCCCGACAATAAAAAATCGCGCACAGAAATTTATAAAGACTACAAAGGACACCGTGCAGGCATGCCAGAAGACCTGGTTCCCCAGTTATTAAATGCGCACGTTTTCTGTGAGCTCGCTGGAATTCCCATGCTTTCTGTCACTGGGGTCGAAGCCGATGACACCATCGGAAGCATCGCCGTTTGGGCGGAGCAGGAAGGACTAGATGTCTTCATCTGTTCGAGCGATAAAGACTTGTGTCAATTGATCACCAATCACATCAAAGTCATCAATCTGCATAAAAACAATCTGCTCATCGATAAAAAAATGGTGGAAGAGCTCTTTGGCGTCCGCCCCGAACAGATGATCGACTATCTCGCCATCGTCGGCGACGCCTCTGATAATATTCCAGGTCTCGAAGGGTTTGGTCCTAAGACGGCAGTAAGCCTACTCAGCTCCTTTGGCACCTTAGACGAAATCCTTGCACATCCGGAAAAAGTCTCAGGCAAAAAACAACAAACACTCATCGACGGCAAAGAAATCGCTCTGATGAGCCGAACCCTTGCCACCATCAATAAAGATGTCGATTTCCCCAAAAGTCAAGAATTTTTCAGCCTCAGAATGCCCGCGATGGAACAGATCGAGGCCTTCTATCAGGAAATGAAATTCCTCTCGTTGCTGCGCGAGCTTAATCCGCAACAACCCTCTCAGCCGACCGCTCAACACATCCAACATGAAAAAGTCTCTTACCAAACCGTGGAAGACGAAGATGTCCTCCTCGAACTCATCCAAGAGCTTTCAAAAGAAAAAGAGATTTGCATCGACACAGAAACCACAGATGTGAGACCGATGTCTGCAAAACTTGTCGGCATCGGCCTAGGGCTTGAGCCGGGACAAGCGTGGTATATTCCCTTAAATAGCAAGATTCCAAAAGAGCGCATCCTCAAACACCTCAAACCCCTTCTCGAAAATCCCGAGATCGGCTTCATCGGTCATAACATCAAATACGATGTGCACGTGTTGTGGAACGAAGGGATCTCCCTATCTCGGATCGCTTTCGATACCATCCTCGCTTCCTATTTAATTTCCCCACATGTCCAACGCCACAATCTCGATGAGCTCTCGCTTGAGAAATTTGGCAAAGTGAAAATTCCGATTGATGAACTTTTAGGAAAAGGGAAAAAACAGATCACCATGGATCAAGTCCCGATCCCACAAGTGACTGCTTACTGCTGTGAAGATGTCGATTACACTCTCCGCCTAAAACGTTTATTCGAAAAAGAACTGGACCGTTTAGAACTCAACAACCTGTTTCATCAGATTGAAATCCCCCTCATCTACGTCCTTGCTAAAATGGAGCGCTCTGGAATCTATGTCGATCTCAAACAACTCAAAGAGATGTCTAAAGACTTAGAACACTCTCTTCATAAACTAGAAAAAGCGATTACCCATCTGGCAGGAGAAGAGTTTAATCTCAATTCTCCCAAACAACTCAGCACCATTCTCTTTGAGAAAATGGGAATTAAACCTCCGAAAAAAACCACGACCGGTTACTCGACAGCAGCAGACGTATTAGAATCTCTGCAAGAAGAGCACCCCATCATTAAAAAGATCCTCGAATACCGCGGGTTAGAAAAATTACGCTCCACTTATGTCGACTCCCTTCCCCTCGAGATCTCTCCACAAACGCACCGGATCCATTGCACCTTTAACCAATCTGTCGCAGCGACAGGCCGCCTATCCTGTCAAAACCCCAATTTACAAAACATTCCCGTCCGTTCCGAAGAGGGGAAAAAAATCCGCAAGGCGTTCGAGCCCCAAAAACCTCACACCTTATTTCTTTCTGCCGACTACTCTCAAATCGAATTGCGCCTACTCGCTCATCTTTCCGAAGATCCTATCCTCATCCAAGCATTTTTAGCAGGCGAGGATATCCACGCCTATACCGCCTCTTTGGTCTTTATGATCCCCCTCGAGGAGGTCACCTCCGAGATGCGCACTTTAGCAAAAGCTGTCAACTTCGGAATCCTTTACGGACAACAGGCTTTCGGTTTATCTCAGCAGATCGGGATTGAATACAAGAAAGCTGCAACCTTCATCGACGCCTATTTCGAGCGCTACCCGAAAGTAAAAGAATTTCTTGAATTCTGTAAGCATTCGGTCCGTGCATCGGGCAGGGCAGTCACTTTGACAGGAAGACAGAGGCCGATCCCCGAGATCCACAGCAAAAATCCCATGATCCGCGCCCAGGCAGAAAGACTCGCCGTCAACACCCCTTTACAAGGAACTGCAGCTGATCTGATCAAAATGGCCATGATCGAAATCGATACCTTCTTGCAAGAAAAGCCCGACCTCGGGATCATGATTTTGCAAATTCACGATGAGCTCATTTTTGAAACACCTGATGATCAAGCACATAAACTTTCATCCCACGTTAAAAAAATCATGGAGGGGATCCTCTCCCTGAAGGTTCCTCTAGTCGTGGATATTTCCATTGGAAAAAATTGGGCAGAATGTTAAATTTAAAGAAAATTGCTGTAACAGGCGGACTCGCATCAGGCAAAAGTACCGTTTGCCGGATGTTAGAAGAGCTGGGCGCTTATGTAGTGAGCGCAGATCTCATCGTCCATCAATTGTTATCTCCAGACAGCACTGTCGGAAAGCAGATCACCCAACAGTTTGGATCAGATCTTGTCTCTGATGGACGAATCGACCGAAAAAAACTCGCGGACATCGTTTTTTCTAACCCTGATCAATTAAGAGCTCTTGAGAAAATCCTCCATCCTGCGGTGTTTGAGGAGATCGAAAAAAAATACAGGGAAGTAAAAGACCAGAATCAGTACGCTCTTTTTGTCGCCGAGATTCCGCTGTTGTATGAAGCAAACGCTGAACACAATTATGACGCCGTTCTCACCGTTATTGCCCCCTTACAACAATGTCAACAACGGTTTATAGAACAAGGCAACCACACAGAACAAGAGTTTAAGCTTCGCATGGGAAGGCAAATCAGTCCCTTAGAAAAAGCCAAAAAAGCACATTACATTATCGAGAACAACAGCACGATCAGTGAACTTAAAAATCAAGTCATCAAAACCTATTCATTATTAACTTCAACCTAAACAGTTCAGAGCTCTATTTAAAGGAGCAGGCCTAAATTTAAGCGCCTCAAACGCTAAACTGTCAACTTAAGGAGTTTCATTTTCAATGAAGCCAGAAGATCAAATGCACGGCAACAGCGAGACGGAACACGAACGCACTCCTCCGCCACCTGCTGAAGGACATAGACCGCCTTCCCAAGAAGTCATCACCAAAATCGCTGATCTCCAACGGATGAACATCGATCAACTTGCTAACTTCGCCCGTAATTTAGGTTGTAAAAATCTCGCCGCCCTGACCAAATCCCAAATCGTTTTCGAGATCGTCAAAATCCTCTCAGAAAGACCAGACCAAATACTCGTCGGCGAAGGGGTCCTCGAAGTTCTACCCGATGGATTTGGATTCTTAAGATCTCCTAACTACAACTACCTTCCTTCTGCAGAAGATATTTACGTTTCTCCTGCACAGATCAGAAGATTCGATCTGAAAAAAGGGGACACCGTTTACGGCACTCTCCGCTCTCCAAAAGACAAAGAAAAATACTTTGCGCTACTCAAAGTCGATAAAATTAATAATAAACCCCCAGAGCGCGCTAAAGAACGGGTTCTCTTTGAAAACCTCACCCCGCTTTATCCCGACAAACGCCTTGTCATGGAGACAACAAAAGAGCGGATGACGACCCGCGTCCTCGACCTGATCGCTCCGATCGGTAAAGGACAACGCTCGTTGATCGTTGCGCCTCCTCGCTCTGGAAAAACGATTCTTCTGCAAAACATCGCCAATGCGATCGCGATAAACCACCCTGAAGTGACCCTCATTGTTCTGTTAATCGATGAGCGTCCTGAAGAAGTCACCGACATGATCCGTAGCGTCAACGGGGAAGTGGTTTCCTCGACCTTTGACGAGCCCCCAGAGCGCCACGTCCAAGTTGCGGACATGGCTCTTGAAAAGGCAAGACGCCTCGTTGAATACGGCCAAGATGTGGTCATCCTTCTCGATAACCTGACACGTCTCGCAAGGGCGTACAACACCGTCCAACCCCATTCAGGCAAAATCCTGTCCGGGGGTGTCGATGCCAATGCTCTGCACAAACCCAAACGCTTCTTCGGTGCAGCCCGCAACATCGAAGAGGGTGGCTCGCTGACAATCATCGCAACCGCTTTGATCGATACCGGTTCGCGTATGGACGAGGTCATTTTCGAGGAGTTCAAGGGAACGGGCAACATGGAGCTCGTGCTCGACAGACGTCTCGCCGACCGCAGGGTGTTCCCCGCGATCGACCTGATCAAGAGCGGCACACGAAAAGAAGAGCTCTTGTACCATCCCGACGAGCTTGAGAAGATCTATATGATGCGACAAGCATTAGCCGATCTTTCTCCTCTCGACGCGATGAATCTTTTGCTCGGACGTTTGAAAAAAACCAACAGCAACGTCGAATTCTTGTTAGCGATGAAAGACTAAGCAAACGCACAAACAGCAGTGCATTTCGATGCGCTGCTGTTTCTATTAAAGTACGCATGAAACACTACCTCATCATTTTCCTCCTCCTACTTACCGCCTCCTGTCAAAAAAAAGAGCCCTTACCAAGCGCTCCTTTAGAACACGTCCGATTAAACTTGCGCAGCGAACCTGCGACATTAGATCCCCGCAAAGGAGCCGATGTTCTCTCTTGTGAACTCCAAGTTTTCCTCTTCGAAGGCTTGATGCGCTGGTATCCCGATGGCTCACTCGACTTGGGCCAAGCCTCAGCCTTAGAAATTTCTCAAGATCGCCGCACCTACACTTTTCATTTGCGCGATACGTTTTGGTCCGACGGCTCATCTGTGACCGCCTACGACTTTGAACAATCCTGGAAAAACATTCTCGACCCTAATTTCCCATCTCCCAATGCGCACCTCTTCTATCCCATCAAAAATGCAGAAGCCGCTAAAAAAGGAATCACGCCTCTCTCCGAGGTCGGCATCCACACACCCGACGCGCTCACCCTTATCGTTACTCTTGAGCAACCGACCCCCTATTTTCTCGACCTCACGTCATTTGTCGCCTTTTGCCCCATTCATCAAGCCAATGCTCTCAAACATCCCGAGTGGGCCTACAACGCAGGGGAGCATTTTATCTCCAACGGCCCCTACCTGCTTGAAGAGTGGAAACACAACAATGAACTGCGTTTGAAAAAAAATCCTCTCTACTGGGAAAAAGAAAAAATCTCTTGCGCTTCGATCCATTTCAGCATGGTCTCTAACGAGAGCACCGTGCTGCAAATGTATCAAAACGGCCAGCTCGATATGGTCGGCACCCCACTCTGCCCCCTTCCCATCGAAGCCGCCCAGTCTCTAGACGAAAGTGGAGAGCTCCTCCACAAATCAATCGGCTGCACAACCCTGCTCGCGTTCAATACACAGCAATTTCCGTTCCACAACGCCAATATACGCAAAGCGCTTTCCTACGCCATCCACCGTCAAGAAATCGTCGAGCACATCACCCAACTCAATGAACAGATCGCCTTAAGCGCTATTCCCCCTGTGCTTAAAAACAACCAAAACACGCCCCTCTTTCAGGATAACGATTTAGTGAGAGCACAAGAGCTCTTTGCCTTAGGCCTACAAGAATTAGGACTCTCATCTGCAGAATTTCCAGAAATTTTCTACACCTATTCCAACACCGATCTCAACCATAACATCGCACAAGCCATCCAGCAACAATGGCAGAAAGCCTTCGGTATCTCCATCAAACTGCAAAGCTACGACGCTAAAATCCTGATGAGTAAACTCACCTCAAAAGAATTCAGCGTCGCACAATGCATCTGGATCGCCCAGTTCAAAGACCCCTACAACATCCTAGAACGCTTTAAATTCCAGAACAACGCCAAGAACTACCCTTCTTGGGAAAATGCCGAATACATCCGCCTGCTCGATCAGTCTACACAGGAAATCGGTACGAGCCGCCTTGCCACGCTAGAACAAGCAGAGAAAATCTTCATCGACGAGATGCCGATAGCTCCCATCTACCACTGGGAATACGCCTACCTCGTGAAACCTCACTTGCAGGGCCTTAAGCTCTGCACCTCTGGCGAGCTGTATTATACCAATAAGTAATTTCAAAAATCGCGCAAGACTTTGGGATGATAAAAAATGGGCAAACGATGCTTTTTTGCCATCAAAGAAAGCCAGGAATCAACATAACGGCTGGGCTGCTTAATCAGCATAAGAACACCTTTGATTTTTGGAGGCTTTAAGCCAAACTCCCGGCAACTCCAAGGAGAGTGCACCAAAACTTCATTGTGATCAGCGTCAAAATAAGAATCGCATACGCGACTTGTTAACGTTTTCCTATCTTCAAACTGACCCGCTTGATGCCAACATCCAAAATAGTGCTCTCTATAAGGATCAAGCATGTGATGCAAATGTTGATCTGCAACATCATGAATATGCTGTAGTTCAGCAGCGATTCCCATTCCTTTTCTACGAAAAAGAGTGCTGAAATCTCTTCTTTGTTTTTCAGCTCTGTTTTCATGATCTTGAACTTGATCTTCACGGAAAACATCGCCGAGCCTATTTAGCCAAAGATGATACCGAATTTGCTTCAAATCAGAATCGACACTCTCTATTTTTGCATTAATCAATAAGGAACGAATATAATTGTTTACGGCTCTAATTTGATAACTTGAAGCTAAAAAGCTATGATTGCCTTTAGAGACACATTCACTGTCTGAAGCGGCGATGATAGACTCTTGAGGAACATCAAGGATAAGACCTACTGATAGACGAAAAACTTTCGCGACTTGATTAGGATCAAACAGGCTAGTCGAAAAATATTGATCGTTAAATTCTCCATTAGATTGAAGCAATTGCTCAGCATTACTAAAACCTGTTGTATGAATAAAAACAGGATCTGCTAGTAAATGCTTACGCTCTTTCATAAACAAATACCGACGCACTGAACTCTCAAAAGAAGAAACAATGCCAGCAGACGGCTTAAGTCCGATCTCTTCAAACGAGGGCTCTTGGTAACTCCAAAGGCGATTCATCTCTTTGAAATTATCCATAATTTGTTTGGTTAAGTGCAGCGAATGTTTAACGTCCTGATCCAAAGGGAACTCATCAGCGCGATACCCCATGTAACCTAAGACTTGATCCAATGAAGGCCAAGAGCCATCTAAAGCCGGCTTAAACTTCCTACTTTCTAAAACTCTGTCAATAATGACGGGCTCAGAAAGCCCAACTCTTAGCGTTTGAGCAATCACTCGATTTAAGAGCATCTTTTTTCCTCAGCAAAATAATTCGTGAAAAGCTATCAAACGCTCGAATTTTTTTCCGTTAATTTCTTACACCTTAACTCCAACTTTTGACACATGTTCGGGATAACCCTGGATTGCTATATTAATTTTTAGTATAGACAGTCGAGAGTGCCCTAAAGCATGAAAGAGGTTTCATGACATCCAGTTTTTTCACCGAATTGGAAGGTTTCCTAGAGGCACATCCTCAGTATCACTCTCAGTTCTCCGATTCTGATCTCGAGCAAGAACTCTCTCAAACTCTTTCGCGCGACGACTTGAAGAGTCTTGGGCTTCCCGAAACTGTGCTCTTTCCGATCTTACGCCCTTTACCTCGCTCTCATCTCCAAACAGATCCTAGTCTAACACGAATCAAACCAGCGTTTCGCTCCTTGCCAGACTTAAAACGCCTTCTCATTACAAAAGCCGTATCTTCGGTCTATCTCTCACACCCACCATCGAACCCCTTTTCAGTGATCCTCTTCACCTGGGTCATCGCAGACGGATGGGGAGATTATTATGCGCAAAAAGAAACCGCGCGCCTGCTTCTAAAAGCTTACCCTCAACTCAATCTCACCCTTGTCACTCTTATCCACCAAGATAAGAGAGCACCATCCGAGGGACGATGGAACGAAATTGTCATCCGCTACTCAGGAGAGATCAACCAACCGATCTCTTATGCGCCTTTTTCAGAACAGCTCTGCACACTGCTCAAACACGCCGATCTCATCCTTGAAACTCCTACGCCCTTTGTCGATATGTCTTGTTATGCGTCCAAGGAAAAAATCCTTCGGATTGGGGAGCATTGCGCATTGCGCTCTTATCCTTATCACCCTCATACCGGCGCCTATAGTATGGGCCTGCATTTTTTAGAGACTGGGATCTTGTGCAAACAGCTCCCACCCCCAGCGCCGTTTGAAGAGGACGTGTTTACGATGCTACATCATGATCACTACAGAGAAACGCACACTTTCAATTGCGCCTATACCAAAACTGTGCGCGGCACTTACCTCTACCTTCTCACTCTGTGCAGCACTCTTCGCGACAATCCAAAAGATTGCGACATCTGTATGCTGCACATGCCGCATCTTTCTCTCGTTTTGGACAAATACTTTAAAACTCCTTCCTGTCCAGGATCTCAATTTCTATCCCGCTGCAAAGTGAAAGAAATCCGAATCTGCGTGAAGGACAAATGCACGCACCTCCCCATTGCTAGCACAGGTAAAATTGTTCGATTATTCCCTACAGAAAATCTTTCTCAGAACCAAGTGATCGCGCTTATGTCTTTGTCCCAACATCTCATCGGCTGTACAGGCGATCAATCCCTTTTAGAAGCCATCGCAACAGGCACCCCTTTTTTCTATGATCCACCTCCTATAAAAAGACAGTTCTTGCGAGATCTTCAGCTCATTGCCGCGACACGTATTTCTCCACAACTGGCAAAATTCTTTGATTTACTTCTCGTCAATCCCCACCTCCCTCTTGGCGACATCGATCAAGGTTGGGTCAGCGAAGAGGATATCCGCATCAATTCCTACCGCCTTTCTCTAGACGAAGACACAGAAGAAAAGATCGCTCTCTCTTTAGCGAACCTTCTCAACGCTTCCAGGCTCAGCCAAGACTTTATAACCCTGCATCAGATCCTAAAAACTGAATATGCGTTCGAACCTATTTTATTAGGTCTGATCAATCGCACACTGATGCATCAATGCAATCCCGCTCTAGCAGCTTTTGAAACTCAAGAAATCGATGCATTTGCATCAAGTCAGCAAAATGGCAAAACAACGCTGGAAAAGATCATTCACAAATTGCATGAAATGGAGAAATGAGCCACAATCTTGAACATGAAAAAATTCTCACTCTACATCCTTACATTCTCTCTTCTCATTTTAAGCATCTCGCTTCTCGACCGCTACTTTCTCAAACTCAATGACGGCTTTTGCATCCGCACCATTTTAAACATTTTGCCTCCCGATCAAGAAAGAGAATCTTCACTTCTTCCCTTAACCGATCTCTCTTCTGTCTTTTCCCAAGAATTTCATTACTTGGCGAGAGGCCATCAATCTTATGCCTTTATCAGCGCCGATGAAAAATATGTGATCAAGTTTTACCGCTTTCCCTCTCATCTACGTCCCTTTCCCTGGCTGAACCACCCGATCTCTTCCAGGTTCAGCACACGAAGACAGCAGATCATGGAATACAACTTAGAAAAACTCGATCTCACATTTAACAGCTACAAGATCGCCTACGAAGAGATGCCAGAAGAGACAGGTCTTCTCTGGATCCATTTGACATCTTCGAGCAACTGGAACCAAACCATAACCCTGATTGACCGTACCGGTAACCGCTACACAGTCCCTTTAGACCCCTTGTGCTTTGTCGTTCAGAAAAAAGCCGAGCTCATATTCCCTTCGCTTGAAGAGACTTTAAGCCACCACGACTTAGAAGGAGCAAAACGGATCATTGATGGAATTTGCGAATTAATTACGGCCCGTTCCCAAAAGGGGATTAAAGACACAGATGCAATTCTAGAAAAAAATTACGGTTGGGATGGCAATCGAGCACTTTCCATCGATGTGGGACGGTTTATTTCTGCTCAAACAGAAGAAAATCTTTGTCACGAAGTGCACGCCATTACTTACCCTCTAGAAAACTGGCTACAAACCCGTGAACCTGAGTTACTTGAATACTACAAAGAAAAGATTGAAAACATTAGATAATTTTAATCTTTTGTATTGTTAATTAACTTAAGACAAAGCATGATAGTTTGAAAAAACCAAGGAAAATTATGCTCTATACACCATTTCTCCTTATAAGCACCCTGCTCGCTGCGTTTACCGCTCCTATACCGCCGGCTACAGATAATCCGCCTCCGACTGTGGTCACCATTGATAACACTACCTTAGAGGCCCCTAAATCCGCTAAGCTCGTTCACGTCAAAAGCAATTTCACTGTCGTTGAGTTCATCGGAGAAGATACGATCATTCACGATGCAATTTTAGCGAAAGAAATGCTCGAAAGGGGCGTGTTAATTCCTCCTGCACTTCAGGGTCTCTACCACGGCAAAGAAGCCATCCGGTTAGGGGAAGAGGAATTTCAAAGAGCGTTTAAGGAAATTTTTTGCGTCAACATCTTCAGCTCAAGTAATTACGTCTGGCAAGAGTAATGATTTCCGCATCGGTTGTTTGATCGAAGACCTCATAAAAACTTCCGACCGATTCAAAAAAGGAAGGGCTATATAAGCAGACGACCTGATCGACTTCTTTTTCTATTTTCTGCAAAGAATCAGGCGCTGCCACAGGCACGGCAAGCACCAGAGTTTTAACTCCCGAAGAGCGCAAAGAATGGATCGCAACGCGCATGCTTGCTCCCGTTGCAATTCCATCATCCACTAATATCACCGTTTTATTTTGAACATCGAGCGGACTGGCATGACTGCGATAAAGAGAGAGCCTCTCTTTGATCAAAGCCCGTTGACGGTCCACTTCCCGCTGCAAATAATCTCGAGACACACCTAAAAGAGAGACCAAAGATTCATTAAATACCCCTTCTCCTGATTCCGAAATCGCGCCCAGCGCTAGCTCCTCATTACCAGGCGCGCCGATTTTTCGAACCACGATGACATTTAAAGGGACGTGCAATGCAGCGGCAATTTCTGCCGCAACAATCACACCGCCCCTAGCAAGTCCAATCACAATCAGATCTTTGCAATCGCAAAAAGCAATCAGCTCTTCTGCCAATTGACGCCCTGCATCGGAACGGTCTTTAAATATCATTTACGGTTCCCTAATCGCTTCGTTACGTAAAAGCGTTCGCTGGTCCACGCTTTTAGGTTTCAGATACTCTTGTAAAACTGCATCGAATTTTTCCGAAGAACATTTATCTCCGCACGTAAAGAGATCGACAAAACAAGCGCCATGTTCAGGATAGGTATGAATGCTCGCATGACTCTCAGAAAGCAAGATCACCATGGTCAGTCCATGAGGAGGAAATACATAACGAGACGATTGCAAAATGGTAGCACCACTTTCATTCGCAGCGCGCGTCATTGCATCTGTGAGGCCATCCACATCGCATAAAGCATCTAGATCGCATTCACAATAACTAGCCAAAAAATGCACCCCTTTAAATTGATAAAGTTCCGTTTCGTTTGCATTCACTACAGAGAGAAAAGAGGCACACACGCAAGCACAACATAGAAAAATAAAACGCAGTAGAGACATAGTATCTTCAAAAGCTCCTATAAATTAGTTTTCCAATAAAATTCATATGCGCCTCGCTCCAATAAGGTAAGCGAAACACTCTTATTTTGTTTTCTTAAGGCTTTAGAAATCGCATCGACAGAAAGAGGCGACACCCCGAAATGCTGAGGAATCAGTGTTCCGATAAAGAACCCCGCATTGATATGTCTAAAAACACGATTAATTAACCTTGCCTGATCTTCCTTGCAGAGCTCGGAAAAACTCCCATCGCTAAAAACACAATCATAAGCACCCCCCGAAGGAAGCGTATCAAATGTATAAAAGTGCACATTGTCGATTCCAAAATGCTTTAAATAAATTTGCGCCAGCTGCACTTGAGGAGCAAAATCGACAATCGTGTAACTGGAGAAAGAAAATGCGTCGTGCATGATTTTACACAGACCTCCATAGCCCGCACCGATTTGAAGCAGGTGTTTACCAAAGACATCTCCTAAATTGCATTTAATCTTCGCCGCAAATTCAACATAATGCAAGGTTGTTGGGGAGAAAGATCCCCACTCTGCATAATCCCAAACTTTGGGATTGCCCCAACAATCATTGGCTCGAAACAGCGCTTTTTTTTCCGCGAATTCTGGAACACTGTGCTCAATTCCTTTCAATGCAAACAAACCTTCTTCATAAGATCGATTCTCCCAAAGCAAATTAAAATAGGAGTCTGATTTGAATTGAGAAAATTTTTCCTCATTATAAGCTGCTTCTATACACAATTCTGAGAACACAGGCTGATGATAAATCGCTCGTAAACGCACAGAATATTTGTCTTTCTTCTGACACCCACAAAGAAAAATGATAAAGGACAGAAAACATCCAATACAGACTTTCGACATCTCGTTCTGAAGCACACTCTTTTAAAAGAAAATCGCTATATGAATCTATTTTAGTAAATTTGGATGGGATGATACCCATCCGATGATTTTTATAACATCTTCATTTTTCTGTATCTTGAAGCTCCCCCTAGGAAGAAATAATATTTTGACTATATGCCGTTTTTTATTTAGGATCACAAAATTCAATGACCTCAATCAACTTTTGGAGTTTTTATGAACATGGAGAAATACTGGAGCTCAAAACGTCTGCACTATTGGATCTTTAGCGCGGCGTGTTTCATTTCAATGCCACATGCCTTTTCAAACAACACAAGCGCCCAAGCATTTACTTTTATTTATCAAGATCCCCAGTCTTATGAAATTATTAAAACGGGCCGATGGAACGCAAATTCAGCTTCATTCATGTACCTTTACTTTTTATCGAGCGCCTTTTTTGCTTCAAATGAGCCGATCCTTTACCAAATTGCCAATGGAGCCAATCCACTGCCAGGAGCCTCTTATTCTTTCAATAATGGATTATTTTCCTTCACCACCCCAGGAATTTATCAAGTGACCATTGCAGTTCAAGCAACCACAGGAGGAACAGTTTCTCTCCAGCAATTTACTGGAGATAATAACATAGATACAAGTCCTGGTACCAGTGTTGTACAGTTCAATTGCGCCGTTGGCTCACTTACATCAACAACAATTAACATCACAATCCCCAGCATTGGAGGCACAGGCATTCAAGGCGGTTTTCAAGTGATCAACACAGGAGGCATCACATGTGAAACCGGTACCTACGTCCAGGTCACACAACTTTCTGCCATATTATAACAAAAATTAACAAATCAATAATTCTGAAATACTTACAGGAGTTTCGATGAAATTTTCTCCCTCTTTTTATATTGGTCTATTATTGGCAAATGCTACCGTATTTGCAGACTCTACTGGTGCTATCCAACAAAAAACGTCTTTTAATCCCGGCGACCTTCCACCGAAGGGACAATTTTCAGAAGCCTATAATCCTTCTGCCGACATTCAAATCAAAAGGACAGATGGTTCGTGGCGTCCTGACACATCCGTACAGCTTTCTTTTCTCTACTATTTTGCATCTGAGGATGGCCTCGATTATGCAGAAAGCGCCGATTTAGTCTCCGCGGGCGTTGTTTCACCTTCAAATAGCCGCCTTTTAAAACAGTCGTTTGATTATCAGCCCGCTTTTAAAGTAGGCCTAGGAACAAAAGCCTGGGACTGGGACTTGAACGCCGAATATACTTGGATTCGTCAAACAAATCATGTGCATAAAACAGCTCCAGTGCCATCTCCGAATCTTGGAACAGGCATTTGGTTTATTGACAGCTGGTTCGTACTATCCAATAGAAGTACAGGTCAGAGCTTAGCTGCCACCGAGGTGAGATCGAAATGGAATCTGTCGATGGATCTTGCAGATCTTTCTTTAAGCCACTCCTATTATTTTGCACGCAGGTTAACTATTGCCCCTCTGTTTGGGATGCGCGGTGCTTGGATTCGTCAAAAAGTCAACGTGACATTAGATTTGCCTCCTCAGGGAGTCGCAAATCAATTGAATGAGGTTTATTCGCATAACTCCTCCAATTCTTGGGCCGTTGGTCCTCGAGCTGGACTGCAAGCGAATCTCTTGTTAGGAAAAGGCTTTCGCGTGCAAGGGGACGTCTATGGGAGCTTATTATTTACCGAATACACAACGATAAAACACTCTGAAAAGGTCTCTCACCCTAATGATCCTTCTGTCATCAAAATTAAAGAAAAAGACTATGAATGCATTCGGCCAATTGCAGAAATGGGGCTTGGTGTGGGCTGGGGGTCTTATTTCAACAAAGACAGGTTTCATTTCGACTTTTCAGCTAACTACGACTTCAACATTTTTTGGAGTCAAAACATGATCAGAAAACTAGTGGATGAAACATTTACCAGCGTTAGCGCATCTCCTGGAGATCTCTTTCTCCATGGATTAAACCTGACAGCAAGTTTTGATTTCTAAGTGATTTATTGTGCCCAAATTACTGCTATAGTTATTTGGGCACCTCATTCTAGAAAAAAAAGATCAAAACAACTATGATCACAAGAATACGCTAAGATAAGAGTCTTCATGCGCCTTCTTGCTTCACTAATCAGCTTGTGTATCGCCGGCTACGGTATTTGGTTCATTGGATCAACACGCCCCGAAGTAAAGACGAAAGTCGAAGAGTTTCTCCATACGGGAACCTTTCACACCCTAGAGATCCGCTATACCGCCAACCAGATCATGGAATCCCAGCGCAAAGATCTGCTCAAAGACAACCGGCATAAATACCTCGACGCCTCTCTCAAGTTTTATCCCTACCTCCTACTCGAGGTTAAATACCTCGTCACCGATGATAAAACAAAGGAAGGGGTGATGCTATGGGATATGACCGACGGTGAAATGGTCATCGACACCCGCCAGTGGGAAAAAACCCACGGCTTTGCCGACTGCATCAACGCTAACACCTCGCCCCAAGAATTTAAAGTGATCAATCTCTTGGCCCGTAAAGGGGGAGTCAGCGACCGAGAAGGGCTCACTAAAGGCCTGCACGTCGACCACGAAGTGCTCGATGCCTGGATCGACAGCTGCCGCCGCAAAAAGCTGATCGTCCAAGCTGGCAACAAATACCGCCTACATCTCGAAAACCCCCGTCTCAAAACCCTTCCCTCTACCAAAATCGACGAGCGCCTCGTCACTAAAAGCCACAGTAACACCGAGCGGATCCGCCGCCGCTACTCCCTCTCCCAAATCGAAAAGATCACACGGGCCGCCTTCGGCACTGATTTTTCGATCCGCAAAACAACCGACGTCTATCTCCCAGTGCACTGCATCGTCGTCCAAAACCCCGATGGCTCGATCCACACCAGCCACTGGAATGCCCTGAACGGCAAACGCCTCGAAGCCCAGTTCGTGGACTGACATAACCCACTCAATCTCAATAACAATCAAAAGACACGTCGAAATTCTCTCAATTTTTCGATATATTTAATGAATATATCGAAATTTTCCGAGTTTTTCGACATATCCGCAGAATATGCCGATTCTATCGACATTTCAAGCTTGCTGGGAAAACCCTCAAAACGCTAAACTTGCGCCCACTTTGGCATTGCCTCTGGAAAGATGGCTGAGCGGCCGAAGGCACGTCCCTGCTAAGGACGCGTACCCGCTAAACGGGTACCGTGGGTTCAAATCCCACTCTTTCCGAATTAAAGCCTTGAAAAGATCTTTCAAGGCTTTTTTTATTTTTAGCCAATTACAAAACTCCAACACTCAGAAAAATCGATGATTTTGAGGTGGGCTGCAGTTTTGTAATCGCCTCTTTATCTGACGTTGCAAAAATTAAGCTCTCAAGTAATACTCCAAAACACATAACTTGGTAGTTTTCGTATGTCTGATGCTCCTCCTCCTAGCAACGTAAAGATCGCCCCGCACACTAAAGAATCGGAAATGATGGTGCTTGGCTGCATGCTGACCAGCATTAACAGCCTGAACATCGCTGCCGATGGGTTGGATGAAAACGACTTTTACTTCACCGAACACAGGATCATTTTCCAAGCGCTAAAAACTGCTTATCGCAATGATAAACCCGCCGACGTCCACCTCATTTCAGAAGAGCTCAAGCGGCAAAATAAACTCAAAGCCGTAGGCGGCATCAGCTACCTGACGACACTGGCTCAGTATGCCGGCACCTCTGCGTATGTCGAACAATACATTGAGCTTGTCAAATCCAAATCGATCCTCCGTCGGATGATTCACGCTGCGCAAGAAGTAGAAAGAGGCGCGCTCAATGATCCTGAAGATGTTCATGTGCTACTCGACGATGCGCAAGCCAAATTTTTTACCATCAGCCAAACAGCCAATTCCTCTGCCGGCCTTTTAATCAAAGAGATTTTAAGCGGTGTGAAATCCACTTCTCAGCTCCCTTTCTTAAAAGAGTTGCAGCTACGCCAAGAAAAATTTAAAGAGCGGGGGCCAGAAGATCTTGGCATTACAGGCGTTCCTACTCACTTCGTCGATCTCGATAAAATGATCAACGGCCTCGGCGATTCGAATCTGATGATCCTAGCTGCCCGCCCGGCGATGGGAAAAACGGCTCTTGCGATCAACATCGCCGAAAATGTCGCCTTTAAAAACAATCTCGGCGTCGGCATTTTTTCTCTCGAGATGACCTCCGATCAGCTCCTCCACCGCATGGTCTGCTCCCAAGCTGAAGTCGAATCGGATAAAATCAAAACAGGCTCCCTCAACGGAAGCGAGTACCAACGGGTCGTGGCAGCCGTCAACGCCATGATGAAAGGCACGATCGTGATTGACGATCAGCCCGGACTCAAGATCACCGACCTGCGCGCACGAGCCCGCCGCATGAAAGAGAGCCACGACATTCGCCTACTCATCGTCGACTACCTTCAGCTGATCGCAGGCTCAGGACTATCTCGCAATGCCGAAAATAGGCAAAATGAGATCTCTGAAATTTCGCGCATGATGAAAACCTTAGCGCGCGAACTCAACCTTCCGATCATCTGCCTCTCGCAGCTCTCGCGTAAAGTCGAGGAGCGGCAAGGCCACCGTCCGATGATGAGCGATTTAAGAGAATCGGGCTGTTTAACTGGAGACGCACAAATCCAAGATGCTGACACGGGAAAAATGTACACAATCCGCGAGCTTGCCGAACGCAAAGAACAAACTCCTTTGTTTGTTCATGCGGTAGATCCACAGCTTAAAGTGGGCAAACATCGCATGATCAAGGCATTCTACTCGGGAAAAAAGACTGTATACGAACTAAAAACCCGTACTGGTCGATCGATAAAAGCCAGTGGCAACCACCCCTTTTTAAAACTTGAAGGTTGGACCGCATTAGATGGGCTAAAACCCGGAGACAAAATTGCCATTCCAAGGCAAATGCAAACAGCCGAGGATCCCAAATGCTGGAATGATTCAGAATTAGCCCTTCTTGCACATTTGCTAGGCGATGGGTGTATTTTGCCGAATCAACCTTACCACTATACAAGCGCAGATGAAGAAAATATCCGAACAGTTGCCCAAACCTCTTCCGAACTATTTGGAATTACTCCTCGGATTGTTCAACAAAAAAACTGGTATCATGTCTATCTTCCAAGCCCAATTCATTTAACACATGGTAAACACCATCCAATTTCAGATTGGTTTTCAAAATTAGGAATTGATAGAGCGCGCTCTTATGAGAAACGAATTCCCATTTCAATTTTCGAAAATTCAGAAGAAAAAATTGCGTATTTCCTAAAACATTTATGGGCCACAGACGGAAATATCAGCGTAAAAAAACTCCGGGGAAGAAAAGACTCCGCAGCAATTTATTATGCCTCCTCCAGCAAAACACTTTGTTCTCAAGTGCAGCAATTGCTTACCCGACTCGGAATTCAAAGTAGCCTCTCCACTTCTTCTTCCAAAAAAGGCTATCGGAACATGTACCATCTGAATGTATTTGGTACCCCAAACCAACAACTTTTCTTAAATCAAGTTGGATGCGCAGGAAAAAGAGGTGAAATTATCCCTCAACTTTTGAATCAACTGCAAGACATCAAACCTAACCCCAATTGCGATATAATTCCAAAAGAAGCTTGGACGTCCGTCGTTCAACAGGCAAAAGAAAAGCATCAATTAAGCTGGAGGCAGGTCTCAGCAGGCATCCATACTTCTTATTGTGGAAACACCCTATTTAAAGCGGGAATCTCACGACAAAGAATGCAAACGCTTCATGCATTAATGCCAACTCCTGAACTCGAAAAACTGGCACATTCAGATGTCTATTGGGATCAAATTGAATCCATAACTGAGCTCGGCATGGAAGATGTCTATGATGCCACAGTCGAAAATGTCCATAATTTCGTTGCAAACGACATTATCGTCCATAACAGCATTGAGCAGGATTCAGACATCGTCATGTTCTTGCTACGCCGAGAATACTACGACCCGTACGATAAACCAGGACTTGCCGAACTGATCGTCGCGAAAAACCGACATGGCGCCGTGGGCAGCGTGAACTTGACCTACCGCAAGGAATTAGCGCAGTTTGCCAATTACTCCGCGATGCACGCTACAGGAACGCAATCCGATAATATGGAAGCTTTTTCTGCCTTCTCGCCAGGGGCGTAAACATGAACGCAGATGTCTTCAAACATCTCAGCACACAGATTCAAACGGCACCACTCTGCGTAGATCCCTATCCACATATTTATGTCGAGCAGGTGTTTCCAGAAGATTTTTATGAAGAGCTTCTAGAGAATTTGCCCGACACATCACATTATACAAGTTTGGCTGACACGGATAAAGTCTCCAAAGGCTCCTACCAAGAGCGGTCTATTTATCCCTTGCACCCCTCTGATGCGCAGGCTCCTTGTTGGCAAAGCCTCTCTACAATCCTGCACAGTGATGCATGGATTAATCTTGCTTTAAGCAAGTTTGATGCGCATGTCAAAGAACGCTTTGGAATCCTCTCACACGCCATTCAATACTCTCCCATTGCACAGCTTGTCAAAGACCACTCCAATTATGCAATTGGCCCGCATACGGATCTTCCCCATCGGGTGTGTACATTTCTGTTTTACCTTCCCAAAACAAAGGATCAAAAGCACCTAGGAACATCGATCTACCGCCCCCGCGATCCCAGTTGGAAATGTGAAGGACATCATCACTATGTATTCAAGGACTTCATCAAAGAAAAAACACTCCCGTTCCTGCCGAATAGTCTGTTTGCATTTTTAAAATCAGACCATTCTTTTCATGGAGTGGAACCGATCGAAGAAAAGCACATCGAACGCAACTTGATCAATTCCTATGTGAAATGGAACGTCAAGTAACCGATGCTGAAAAACGGTTCCACGTTTGAATGTATTGCATGATCTCTTGCGGCGACATCTCTTGGATCGAAAGAGCGCGCTGATAATTTTGAGTCATCTGTACCTGAGATCTTAGAGTAGTTGCCGCTCGCGGATGGTCCAAGTGAAAAGCCGTATAATTTTTCAATCGCTTTACCGGAATTTTAAGCTTAGCAAAGCGTGCTAAGATTTCATTATCTTCATATCCCCAACCGACAAATTCCTCATTATATCCTCCAAATGCTTTGAACACAGAGGTTCTAAAATGATGGATTAATCCTTTCGAATTGCGACTTTTAAGGGAGATCTCTTCTGAAGAAAGCAGATGCGCCTCGCCTCTTGAAATCACCGGGAGCTTTTCTAAATGAACCGAGCGCAGGATCGCTTGGCGCAACGGATTTTTGATATTAAATGAGACCCCATTATAGGGCATGACAAGGGATACCTTGGGCTTATTTTTAAGCAGCACAAACGCATCGAAAATCGCTTTTGGCTCTACAACCGCATCCACATCATATTTACAGAAGAACGGAGTTGTCACAAGCGATGCCCCAACGTTGCTGATCAGAGCTGTCGAGAATTCTTCATCGCTTCTTACAAATTGGAAGACTGCGTTCTTAGGAGGTTGAACCTTTGATTCAATGCCGTGCTCTACCACGATTAACTGATGATTTACAAAATGCGCATCGAAAAAAGAGAATAGAAAATGCAAATGCTCCAACCGGTGCGAGGAATCGATCTGAACCGGTATGACAATCGAGCAATCCGTTAAATCGTATTTTGCCATAGACTCTCGATGTTCGGTATAACTTCAAGTCTAGCGGGGAGAGTATTAAAATCTAGAAAAAATAGAAACCTTAGAGAATTTTACCAAATACACTGATAACGTGTGGATGCGCGGCTTGTAAAACTTCCACCTGCTTATTTAATTCCTGAAAGGATCTTTCGATCTTGTGGATATTTTCATCGACTAGGTGGATTGACTCGTTTACATCCCTCAATAAGCTTTCCAGTTCCCTGGCTTCTTGAGAACCAGAGGATACATGAGAGGCTTTCCGATAGGCGAGGTTAATTTTCTGATTGAGCTGTTTAAGATCATGCGAAACTTGTTGAGCGCGTTGATGCTCCTCTTTCGTTCGTGTGACGATGATGGTACGGGACTGAATCAACTCTTGATGGTATTTTGCGCAGCTAGAAAATTCAGCGATATTAGAAGAGTGCGCACTTACCTTGAGCACCATCTCTTCATAATCTAGTTCTGCCTTGACCCTTCCTTTAAATTCTTCGTGTCTTTGAAGAGTATTCGAGCACAACTCATTAACCACTCCAAGATACGGACCATATGTATTAAAATCAGCACTATACGAACTAGTCATGAAACCACCGCTTTTTCTTTATATTAACATAAAAACAGATTTTTAACATACATTATGAATTGATAATTAATAAAAACTAATTAAACACTTAGACAACAAACTCATTTAATCTTGAGTTAGAAGAACTTAAAAAATTCTCTTCCCCCTACCATCCAGGCGCTTCCTAGAGCGATTCAGAGCAAAAAAACAGGCTTTCTGCTCTAATTGCTTTACTTTTTTCGACGTACACACTATAAAAATGGCTTTTACATTGAGATGTCTGTCGTTGAGATCAGCTTTTGTCAATTTCCTGAGGATTCTGTCCCCTTTTGATACCTTAAAGCTCATGTCAACGAAAGACTCTAAGCACTAATGACTTAAGCGGATTTTTAGAAAAGGGAGCTTTATCCTCATGGCATCTGTTAAGAAAAAACGAAGATCGAAGATTGCAAAGCACAAGCGCAAAAAGAGACGTCGCCGCGATCGTCACAAGAAGTAATCCGTCATTGATCTTAAACACTTTGGCAAAACCTTCGCCCTGGGAGAGTATCGCTCTCCTGCGAAGGTTTTTTCATCAGCTGACCTTTATTCATGTGGACCTATCCAGAAACATTTGATGTGATCGTTGTGGGAGCCGGACATGCGGGCTGTGAGGCTGCGCACGCGTCGGCAAAAATGGGAGCCTCTACGCTTCTTCTTACGATGAACCTGGATACGGTAGCCAAAATGAGCTGCAATCCCGCAATAGGCGGCACCGCAAAAGGACACATCGTCCGCGAAATCGACGCGTTGGGCGGCATCATGGGCAAGGTCACCGATCAAACGGGGATCCAATTCCGGATGCTCAACGCCTCTAAAGGCCCCGCCGTCTTCTCTCCCCGCGCCCAGGCAGATAAGTTCGCCTATGCGGCGGCGATGAAGCACCGCCTGGAACAGGTCCCTAATCTCTACCTCAAGCAAGGCACCACAGAGTCTCTTCTCATCGAAGAGGGATGTGCCGTCGGAGTCGCCACCCAGGAGGGGATCGCCTACCGGGGGAAAACAGTCATTATTTCGTCTGGCACCTTCATGAGAGGCCTCATCCACATCGGCCAAACGCATTTTGCCGGGGGCAGAGCTGGCGACAAACCCTCTGTCGGATTGTCTCCCCATTTAGAAGAGCTCGGATTCCGCTTAGGACGTCTGAAAACAGGAACCCCGCCGCGCATCAACCGGCGCAGCGTCAACTTCTCACAAATGGAAGTGCAACACGGAGACGAGGGAGTGCGCTTTTCCTATGACGCCCCTGATGCCCCGATGATGCCTCAAGTGCCCTGCCACATCACCTATACCAATGAAGAGACAAAGAAAGTCGTCCTCGCCAATTTACATCAATCACCGATGTATTCAGGGAAAATCCAAGGGATAGGTCCCCGCTATTGTCCCTCGATTGAAGACAAAATGGTCCGTTTTGCCGATAAAGAGCGTCATCAGCTCTTTTTAGAGCCAGAAGGCATCGAAACCCAAGAAATCTATGTCAACGGGATCTCCTCCTCTCTTCCTTTTGATGTCCAGTTGAAGATGCTGCATACCGTCGCAGGACTAGAAAAAGCAGAAGTGATGCGCCCCGCCTACGCGATCGAGTACGATTATGTCAAAAGCGGCCAGCTGCATCTCACTTTAGAAACAAAAACGATCGAAGGGCTCTATTTTGCAGGCCAGATCAACGGCACCACGGGCTACGAAGAGGCCGCAGGTCAGGGACTGATTGCCGGGATCAACGCCGCACTGCGCGTTCAAGGAAAACCTCCCTTTGTCCTCAAACGTTCCGATGCCTATATTGGGGTGATGATCGACGAGCTCATCGCAAAAGACCTGGAAGAGCCTTACCGGATGTTCACCAGTCGTGCGGAGCACCGCCTTCTCTTGCGTCAAGATAA
The DNA here is from genome assembly GCA_020053915.1 of Parachlamydiales bacterium. Lineage (GTDB taxonomy): Bacteria > Chlamydiota > Chlamydiia > Chlamydiales > Rhabdochlamydiaceae > JAGVMG01. The sequence continues at coordinate 64,373 of JAGVMG010000065.1, forward strand.
CGCCGATCTGCGCCTGCGTAAATTTGGCTATGAACTGGGATTAATCTCTCATGAGCAATATCAACGCCTCTGCCATAAAGAAAACACTGTCCAAGAACAGATCCGTATTCTGACTGCAAAACACATCCAGCTCAATGGGAAGGGCTACTCCCTATCACAGCTCCTCTGCCGTCCAGAATATACCCACGCAATGCTCCGCGAGCAATTTCCCACCATCGTCCAAGACTTTGGTGAAGAGATCAATTCCCAAATCGAGCTACAATTAAAATTTGCCGGCTACATTCAACGGCAAGCAGGGGAAGCCGCTAAGCTTGCGCACATTGAAAACATCCTTATTCCTGAGGAATTTAATTTTCTTGAGGTGCGCGGCTTGAGCAACGAAGCGCGAGAAAAACTCCACAAGGTTCAGCCTATGAATCTCGGACAAGCCTCTCGACTGACCGCAGTCTCTCCTGCAGACATCTCTGTGTTAATGGTCGCCATCCAAGCGAAAAAAACAAAGGAGCGTTCATGAAATACTTATTCTCCCTAGGACTACTCTGTCTTTCCGCACTTCATGCAGACCCGACGAACATTTCCCATCCCGAAAAAGGAACAGAAAAATCCGCTCCCCCCCACCCTCAAAAAGAAACGTTTAGCAGCTACATGCTCATCGATCCGCAAGCGCGGGCGTCCGACTATCTCACCGCTTTTGAGCAGCTCCGCAAAGAAAAATCCACCGGCAAAGTCTATTTCCTGCTCGTAAACGGCTCGATGATCTCAAACATCATCGATATGAACCTGATGCCCAACTCGACGATGATCCTTTTTCGCTTTAACTCCACTCAAGGGATTAAGTTGCAGACTGTGAAAGTCGAAGAGATCGCCAGCCTCAATTACCAATGACCACGTTTCATCTTCTCCATCTTCAGGGCTATTCCATCTTTGAGCAGCTAAAGCTCGAAGAAGCTCTCTTGCGCACCGATAACCGCAACTGGTGTCTCATCAATCAAGGATCCCCCCGCGCGATTGTCATGGGCATCTCGGGAAAACCGGAAGAATTGCTCCATGTCGAGCGAGTTGCCCAAGACCAAATCCCCGTGATCAAACGCTTTAGCGGAGGAGGGACAGTGATTGTCGACTCCAACACCCTATTTGTCACCTTCATCTGCGAAAAAAAAATCCACTCTTTTCCCGCCTATCCAGAGGCAATCATGAAGTGGTCGGAAGAGATCTACAAAGACGTCTTCGTTCACGATGAGTTCGCTCTGCGTGAAAACGATTTTGTCATTGGAGAGAAAAAAATGGGCGGCAACGCTCAATACATCCGCAAAGAGCGCTGGCTCCATCACACCTCGTTCCTCTGGGATTACACCCCTGAAAACATGGAATATCTTCTCCATCCCAAAAAGACCCCCTCGTATCGTAAAGAACGGCAACACACCGAGTTCCTCTGCGCACTCAATACGCATTTCTCCGATATGAATAATATCGTTTCAGGAATCAAGCAGGCACTTAGCTCGCGCTATGTTGTAGAAGAGGTGGATGTTGAGGAAGCTAAAAAGGCTCTTGCCAATGAGAGCCGCCAGGCAACTCATCTGATGTGAAAAAAGACCGTCGTATGGGGCCAGACTTAAGGCTACAAAAACCTACGTCAATAGGTGGGATGATTTCCTAGAGCGGGTGGCCTCAAGATCTCTCTCAATCCGCACCAAGGTCTAGCGTCATCATCCCCTAATGTAAAATTATCGTTTAAGAGCACCGTGTCTAAAAGTTTGGGTGTCCCATACAACGGAAAAGATAATTTGACACAATGATAGCGTAGAAGAGGATTAAAAAAACAGACCTTTCTCGCTACTTAACATCCGGCAAGCTGACCATATCTTTGAGCGCTTGTTTCACCACCTGCCGTCCCATGACAGCGAGCGATTCGGTTAGCGGGATCTCCTTTGGGCAGACAGCCACGCAATTTTGTGCGTTGCCACAGTCGCTTACGCCCCCTTCTTCCATGAGAGGTCGAGTGCGGGAGGCAGCCATAAGATTGCCGACAGGATGCGCATTGAAAAGCCGCGCTTGAGAGATAGCTGCAGGCCCAATGAATTTCGACTGGTCATTGACTTGAGGGCATGCCTCAGAACAACATCCGCACGTCATGCATGTGGAGAGCACATACATCGCCTCTTGGACATCGGGACTAATTTTAGGACCAAAGCCTCGATCTAATGAGTCATCGGCATCGACCCAAGCGCGCACCTTCTTTAAATTTTCAAACATGACACTGCGATCGACAACGAGGTCTTTAACGAGAGGAAATTTCGTAAAGGGAGAGAGAGTCACCGTATTGCTTCCCGTGGATTCAAGAAGCTGTTGAACAAGCGCAGAACACCCTTGGCGCGGACGACCATTGACCAGCATCGAGCATGACCCGCACACCTCTTCGAGACACCCTTGTTCCCAAGCGACAGGTGTTACTTTTTCTTTTTTACGGTTGATCGGATTCTTTTGTACTTCCATCAAGGCAGAAGTGATGTTAATGAACGGTTTTAGCTCCAGCTCAAACTCTTCCCAATATTGATGATCGGGAGTGCCGCGATACACTTTTAAAATGAAGGTCTTGCGCGTGTTTTCGTCCACAACTCATCTCCTTAAACCGGCAACTGAATATTCGCCGGGATATTTTCCAAATGGGGAACCACTTTTTTTGCCTTGCTGTAATCGCGCATCACCGGTTTCAAATGGCGCAGGTCAACCGGAAGATAAGAAATCACAGGTTCATCCTGCTGCGGATCGTACATTGCAATTGTCGTCTTTAACCAATCGCCATCATTGCGCTGCGGAAACTCCGGCTTATAATGCGCTCCACGAAACTCGTTGCGGAGTAATGCACCCTTTGTCATCACAAGCGCTAGCTCTAACATCGCTTTAAACTGATTGGCAAACGTATAGGTTTGATTCACCGCGCTGCCTAAGTCATCTAAAGAAATATGCTGATATCTCTCGCGAATCTTCTTAATTTCTTCGATCGTCTTCTTTAAATCGTCATTATTTCTTTTTACAGTGACATTGTTAATTAGCCATTCGGAAAGCTCATCGTGCAACAGGTGGACATTTTCCTTACCGTCTCTTGTTAACAGATCATGTTTGAAAGACTCTTCTTTGGCAAGAGCTTCTGAAAAAATTCTTGATGGAAGATTGCCATAGCTGTGGGTTAACCCCTCTAAATAGCGGGGGATTTCCATCCCGGTGACAAGACCTCCGAAAATGCAAGAGAGAAGCGAGTTCGCTCCCAAACGATTGGCACCGTGGTACTGGAAGTCTGACTCACCGACGTTAAAGCAGCCTGGGATGTTCGTCATTTGACGGAAACGGGTCCAGCGATCGGGATCATCGGCAGAGGGCCAATCCACCCAAGCACCTCCCATCGAATAGTGGACGGCAGGGAAAATTTTCATTGGCACTTTATGAGGATCTTCGCCGGTGTATTTCTTGTAGATCGCAAGAACTGATTCGATCTTATTTTGCACCTGAGCGGATAGATGTGAGACATCGAGATACACTTGCATCTTGCCATCGACACCGAGTCCCATTTCGCAGACGCGCAGCACCTCGCGCGCTCCAATATCGCGCGGGACAAGATTGCCAAAAGCAGGGTACATCTCTTCCAAGAAATACCAAGGCTCTCCCGTCACGCCACATGGAATCGTTTTGCCATCTGGCGTTTCGATCGTTTTTTTGGAATCTCCATAAACCCACACTCTTCCCCCTTCTCCGCGAGAAGATTCTGAGATCAAGCGCAGCTTGTCATCCGCAGGAATTGCCGTCGGATGGATTTGTATAAACTCTCCATTAGCGTAGCGCATTCCCTGCATGTAGAGTCTACCGTTAGCTGCACCCGTGCAAAAAGTTGAGTTTGTGGATTTTTTGAAAATGAGCCCTGGACCACCTGTCGCAATGACAACCGCATCTGCTTTAAGCACATCGAGCTTTAAGTTGAATAAGTCCATGATCACAATGCCGCGCGCGTTCCCTTCATCATCGGTGACAAGGCGCATGAATTCATGGTGCTCAAACTTCTCGACATGACCTAACGCCTCATGACGGCGCACCTGCTCATCTAGTGCATAGAGGAGTTGCTGTCCTGTAGAAGCCCCGCAAAATGCAGTGCGGTGGTAGAGCGTGCCACCAAATCTGCGGAAATCGAGATTTCCTTCCATCGTCCGGTTGAACGTGCACCCAAAACGCTCCATCATGCGGATGATTCCGGGAGCTGCCAAACACATCTCCAAGACAGGCGGCTGATCTGCTAAGAAATCGCCCCCTTTGATTGTGTCGTAAGCATGAATAATCGGAGAATCATCTTCTGCTTTGAGATTCATCGCCGCATTTATCCCTCCCTGAGCGCAGACGGAATGGGATCTTTTGACTTTGGTCACTGAAACGATTTTGACATGACATCCTTTTTCCGCGAGCTTCATCGCAGCAGCAAGTCCTGCTAAACCGCCACCGACAACAATGACCTCTTTACCCGTTTTGCGCATGCTCATGAGAATCCTTTTAATAACGTAGATTAATCCAATAGGTTCCCCACACCGAGGCAAGACCTAAAAATAGAAGCAGCAGCATTAAGCAGACCGTCACGGCTACCCAAGCTCTTTGCGCGGACATCTTTAAAATCCATCCCCATGTCATCAAAAAGGTCCACAACCCATTAAATGCATGGAAACAAGCGCATAAGACAAAAATGGTGTAGAGTCCCACATACACCGGACTCTTAAATGTATCGCGCACACTGAGGAGCGAGGCCGTTCCAAAATCCTTGCACACTGCAAGAACTTGATGAGGGCCTAACTTCTGATGCGCCAACGCCTCCACCCACATTTGCTCTTCACGCAACTTCTCTGCAGAACTAAAAATGATCTCCTTTTGCGGATCATACACTTCGGGCGCAACGCCTAAAATAGGATCGAATTGCGGATGCTGCAACGCGCTTGCCGCTTCCAACAACGTGCGCGACACAGAGTTCGATTCAAAGGAAGTTTTCATTTTAGAAATGGCTTCTGAGTCGTACAGAGTAAAATTCAAACGACCAGCTAATGTATAGAGACCATTATCTACATCAACAGGAATCAAATAGCTGGACTGATCTCCCACCTGAACAGTATCGGGATAATCGATAAAACGAAATTTCGTCACATGGCCAATCAACCCGATGAGCAAGATCCACGATGTGATCCGTTGCCATTTGTACGCGCGATTGCGGCCGGTTTTCATATTCGGTGCGCTGCCATCCGTGCGTCCCGCTACAAATTTGCCAGTGAGCAAATACTTCACGCCCCAGAACATGTGAATAAGCAAAGGAATCCCCAGCAAAGTAAATTCGATGACCTGAAGATAGGGGAGGTTATGGATCCCATTCACCATGTCGACAAATCCTCTTCCATTATCGCCCACCCAAAGGGCCGCTTGAGAATTTGCGAGCAAGTGCTCCATTAAAAACAGCACAAGCCAAAGCCCCATGAGGGAATGCACCCTGCGCCAAATAAAGGCTCGCGGAATCGCGGTTGTCGCCATAGAAAAAACCTTAAGGTTAGGAGAATACCAGAGTTACTGGTTTAACATCTTAAATCAGTTTTGAAAAAGAAAAAAATTTCTCCGCATTCAAAGAAGTCATCTCTGCGACCTCTTCAACACTTTTTCCGAGCACAGCCGCAAGACACGCCGCTGTCTCCAAAATAAAGGAGGGTTCATTCAACTTTCCCCGATGACTCTGAGGCGCTAAATAAGGAGTGTCTGTTTCAATCAGCAAGCGATCCAACGGCACAAATTTCGCCACTTCGCGTAAAGCTTCCGATTTTTTGAACGTAATAATTCCACTCAAAGAAAGATACCATCCACGATCAAGCACTCCGCGTGCCTCATCAACCGTTCCGGTAAAACAATGGAGCAATCCCGGTGCGCCCTTGTAATGAGCATCGGCAAGAGAAAACAAATCAGAAAATGCATCGCGGCAATGAAAAATCACAGGCAAACGCGCTTTTAGTCCTAAATCAAAATACTTAAGCAAAAACGTCTGCTGCAAAGCGCGATTGGAATGCTCGTAGAAATAATCCAATCCCGTTTCTCCAAGAGCCACAAGCGCTTTGTCCGCAACCGCGCGTTCCACAATCGGAAAAAACGATTCCCCTTCATCTTCTACGTCATGCGGCGTTGTCGCTGCCGTGTTGTAAATCCAAGGGTAGAGCTTCTTCAACTTCAGTCCCTCACGCAATGTCTCTTCATCCGTGCAAATATTAACTACTTTAGTGACCTTGGCAAGTAGAGCGCGCTCTAAAATCTGATCGACTTGAGCGATCACTTGATTTGAGGTGAGGTGGGCATGTGAATCTGTGTACATAGAGCTCCATCCGCATTTCGTTGAGTTCGACTTAGGTCCTACTTATAATCTGCAGCAACTAAATTTACCTATGGAATTTTATGCTTACAGCAAGCTAAAAAACGAAGTTATGGCTGATTATCTGCGATCCTTAGCCACCACCCCTCCATTTACCAAACACACAAGTCATTGAAGATAAATCAGATAAATAATCATTTCATCAAAAACCACAGCTAAATTAGCAAGAAACCATCATTTAGATTGATATTTTGCGCGTTTTCCGCGAAAATAAGGTTTAAATTAAGCAAACTAGGCACCCCCACATGTTGATCGAATTCAGCGTCACCAATTTTCAGTCTATTCGGGAAAAGCAAACCTTAAGCCTGGTAGCGGGAAAAGGAAGCGAATTGCTAAATAGCAATACCTTCGAACCTGATCAACCGAATTGCCCTCGTTTACTGCGTTCTGTCGTTATCTATGGGCCAAATGGAGCTGGAAAAAGTAATTTTCTGAAGGCCTTTCAATTTGCACAATGGTTTATTAGCAATTCCGCAACGACAACTCAAGAAGGTCAAAAAATTCCAATTACCCCCTTTAAATTGGACAGGAATCACAAAAATCATCCCAGTGAGTTTGAAATTATTTTCATTCAAGACAACATCCGATACCAATACGGCTTCTCAGTCAATGAAACACGTGTCGTTCGAGAGTGGCTATTAGCCTATCCCCATGGAAAAAGCCAACAGTGGTTTGAAAGAACTTATGACAAAAAAGCAAATGAGTATGAATGGTCCTTTAGTAGTAAATTTAAAGGCGAAAAGAATTTATGGAGATCTTCAACAAGATCAAATACTCTATTTCTTTCAACGGCCGTCCAATTGAACAGCGAGCAGCTCAAACCCGTGTTCTTCTGGCTATCTTCAAAATTAATTGTCATCGCTGGAAATGCATACTTGAATCCTGCGTTGACTTTCGAATTATTTCAAAAAGAAGAAGGAAAAGAGAAATTAGTTCGATTTATGAAAGCTGCAGACATCAGCATTGAGAAATTCGAGTTACAAGAAGACGAGATGCCACAACCTTTCTTCCCTCCCTCTGCCGGACTAGATGTGAGACAATCACATCGACCCCCTCCAAAACAATTCCGTATTTTAACTTGGCACAAAATGACTGATTCAAAAGAATTTGTCGCATTAAACCTCGAAGAAGAATCTGCAGGCACCATAAAGCTCTTTTTTCAAGCAGGCGGATGGCTTAAAGCTCTTAAAGAAGGAGCTACCTTAGTCTTCGACGAAATGGATAATAGCCTACACCCTCTCATCGTCCGTTTTTTAGTTAACCTTTTTCACGATAACGATCTAAATAAACTGGATGCTCAATTACTGTTAACGACTCATGATACATCTTTGCTAGACGATGACATTTTTCGAAGAGATCAGGTTTGGTTTATCGAAAAAGATCTGAACAGCTCAAGCCATCTTTATTCCCTATTAGATTTCAGTCCCCGAAAAGATGAAGCTTTAGAAAAAGGGTATTTGAAAGGGCGTTATGGAGCACTTCCATTTGTTGGCCCCTTAAAGATGTAGACGAACATGACCCGAAAAGAACACCCCAAAATCACTGCTAGAAACCTTCGCTCTTTACAACGCAAAGGAGGAACCTTGTCTCGCATACGAGTCTTAATCGTATGCGAGGGGAAAACCGAACAGGCCTACTTTAATGGATTTCGTAAAAATTTAAGATTGAGCGGAATTTCAGTTGAAATTCCAAAAGATCCTGGCGGGACCTCCCCTAAAAATCTCCTAGATTATGCAAAAGAAGCTTACGCTAAAGACAATGATTATGACAGGCTATACTGCGTTTTCGATAGAGATCGACACTCAACCTATTCATCTACACAGAATGAAATTGACCGCCTACGCCACACTAATCCATCGATGCCAATCCATTGGATAGCATCCAATCCCTGCTTCGAAGTGTGGGTGATTAGTCATTTTAAGTTGCAATTCACAGCATTTGGAACCTATAAAAAGGCAGAGGCTGTTCTTAGACGCCATCTAACCGATTATAAAAAAAACGACCCCGATCTTTTTGATAAAATCGACTACAGAAGAAAAGAGGCGAAATCCAATGCAAAAAAACTGTTGAAACAGTTAGGGAACAATCCAAATAACGATCCTTACACGAATATGCATGAATTAATCGAATTCTTGGAACGATTCATTCCTTCAAAATAGAGTCTTCTAGCTTACATTTATAAACACTGGATAACAGTCTATGCAGATGTGTGTGCCACATCTATACAGATTAACTTTCTCTCGCATTGAATTACAAAAAAAACAATTCTCATTTATTTCAAGAGCCTCTAATATTTGACTCTAAAAAAATGAGGCATGGGTAAAATGACTTTTATAAGCGCGAAAGAAGGTCCTCCGAATTATGGATCCACTGTCTTTACAGTTCAGTATTTTGATGAACAAGAAAACATGACCATTCGAAGTGGCGGAACTAAAGCCTGGAGAAACAACAATCCTGGCAATATGGTGTATCATACAAAAGGATTTGCAGTGCGCCATGGCGCAATAGAAAAAGCTGGCGGCATGGCTGTGTTTCCATCTGAAACGATTGGGCGACAGGCCTTAATCGACCTTCTTAAAAGCATTAACTTTGCTCATCTTTCGATAACACAACTTCCTGAAAAATATGATAAAGGGAATGCCCAAGAATATCGACGAATGCTGTTCTCTATTTGCAAAGTTGATCCTCATAAGATCATCAAAAATTTAACCGAACAAGAATTTGATAATCTCAGAATTAGTATTGAACGAATTGAGGGCTGGAAAGTAGGACAAGAAGATTTTATTAAGAAATGGTATATTTCAGGCGTTCATAAAAAACGCGGAACTATTACTGAATACTTAATCGACAAAGACGGAAAAAACACTTGGCTTGCAAAAGAAGAAGCGCTGAAACTAGCTGAAGAAGGGCGATTGCTAGCAACAGTTGTCCATCTAAAAAATGGAACAGCATACCTTCGCCCTAAATATGGCAATCCCTCTTTTACGAGGCTCACATGATGATCAAGCAACTATTGTTTCTCAGCATTCCATTTGTAGCGACCTGTTGTCAACACCAGGAAAAAGAAAAACGTTTAGACAACCTTACCGCAATAAAAAAAGAATTTCTTCTTTCCATTTTAAACCAAACCGAAGAAGAAAATCCTTTCCATATGAACTACAAATTAAGAACCGTTTTTTTTTCTAATGAGATCATCAGTCTCTTTGGAGAAATTCAGATTTACGATCATCTCCCTCATGGTTCAAGAACTTATGAAGGGAAAACCTTTTGCAAAATTGACGGAGACTATAAAGAAATCAAACTCTCTGATTTGTTCTGCACTACCGCGCAAAAAGAATTTTTACGACTATATTGCGAAACCGATCTCAAGTCTCAGTCAAATTCCTATTTCTCAAGCCCAGACCCACTTCGCAGCACACTAGAATATGACGACATTAGCGCCTTTGTCATAGATGGCAAACATTTGATTGTTTTGTTCTCGCCTTATATTGCGGGAGGATTTGAGGACACGCCACTGCATGTAAAAGTGCCTTTTGAACAATTACAACATCAATGGGATACTTCTAATCCACTCCCTCTGCTTATTCGAAAAACACTCTTGCATAACAGCTACACTTCAACATGGGACGATAATTTGTAAACTTGGCCAAAAAACGATTCTTGCAGCTATTTCGGCATCAGAACCCATCCTAAGCCGCTGTCACCGCAATCGGGAAAAATGATTCCTCTTCTTTCTTCCTCATCATTATGCATTCGATATAAACTCAATTGACTGAGCATATTAAAAATTTCACACATTAACAAGCAACATTTAACTAACCACTTAGCATTGAAACTAATTCAATTTTATTGTACAATCAGACGAGTTTAAAAGAGGATTAATTGCAGATGTCAACACATAATATTATTCCAAGCCGCTCCGTATCGCCTCCACTTGTTGCCCCTGCATCCCCTAAGCGGCCCTCTCAAAACATCCCGTTGTCTTCTATGCAAGGCCCTAAATTTAGAACAATTAATGCATTAAAACATCAGATCGAAAAAGCTCAAGAGGCAGGGGATCCTCGCGTCCGCCTAGTCAATATTCCTTCCTTCTTTACTTTGGATTCAAAACAAGTATTTGAGTTCTTAACCAAACACAACCCTCTCTTCTTTGACTGGTGGATGACTTTGCGTTCCATCTATGAGAGCAGCCCAAAAGAATTTCTTAACAATCCACGCGTTCTCGCACTCATTGAAATCGGACAGGAAGCGATTAAAGAAGCCTTCTCTCATGGGGGATATCCCTGGAAAACCCGTTTTGAAGCGTGGGTAGAAAGCTTGCCGCCAGGATCTTTCGTTGCCATCCGGAGCGATTCTGATGGAGAGGATGGCGTCGTTGCCAATGCGGGAGGAAACCTCACCTTAAGCTATGTCGATCCCAATCATGCACTTCCCTTATTTGGAGACGTCATCGCCTCCTATTTCGACGAGCGCTCTCTCAGCAACCAACTCCAAAGAGATGCGAATCCTTTTACAGTTTGTCCGCTGTCTGTAGGCGTGCAGCACCTGATAGATGAATCGTCCTCTATCCCCGTTTCTGGCGTCTTCTTTTCCAATGAGCCCCTCTATGTTGATGGACAACCTTTTACGGTCATGCAGATCAGTTCCACCTACGGTCATGGAGAAGCAGTGGTCGGAAGTGCAGGTATCCATACCGACACATATTATGTGCTGCGATCGAGAGCGGATCCGACAAAGATTTATATTGTGGATGATCTTCAGCAAAAAATGGAAAGACTCGCTCCAAAAGAAGGAAAGTTAACGGAAGTAGTAAACCCGATCGAACTCAGAAATGGCTCCTCGCTAACACCTAATATGATCCAACGCCTTTACGATTTCGCTCAATTCCTCAACGAGCACTATGAAAAGCCCTCTGATGTGGAATTCGTTTTTAAAGGAGAGATCCTCCACATCGTTCAGAGACGAGATATTAATCGAAAGACAAGCAAAGCGCCTAGTTATCTAGACCCTATGACCTATTCAGAGAAAGCTCATGAGATGAAAATCATCGTCTCAGGTCATCTTCAAGCGCAGACTGTGGAAAGATTTTCAAACATTTTAATCCGAGAAACCCTTGATGAAGCGCAGTTTGTGAAAGGGGATTCGTCCCTTGTGATCGTCAAACAAGATGAACCAAAGCTCTCTCACCCCACAATCAATTTTAAAGAACGAGAAACCCCAGTCTTTTTCGCTCCCGAGGGTTTAGAGCCTCCTTCTCCAGATGAAATCACAGTATTTTCTCCGCAACAAGGACTTGTCGTCCAAGCACCTCCTTCGTCGATTCAACTTACCCCAGGCTACATCGAAAATCCGGCGCCCATTGGATTTGGAAGGCCCGATGGTGCTCCCGCACGCCCCGCACCACTTCACGTTCGAAAAAAAATACAAAACCTCATGATGGAACTGACCGCAGAACATACAACAGTATCTTCTTCCTCATTTTTCCAACCAAGCCCATCTCTCAAACCCATCAAAGAAGCCGCAGAATGGCCAAAATTTAAAGCGCAAACAGAACAAGCTAAAGAATTTTCAGGACATGCCAAAGAACTCAGCGAACGCGTGCGCACAACCGCAAAAGAGCTCAAACGCTCTATAATACAAGGTCCGCGCCTTGAGAACCTCTTCTTCGCCAAAGCATTTCGTATTTTACTCATCGACGGCGTGTTGTCCCTCTCTCGAGTCCTGGAACAAACTCTTGCATTTGAAGAAAAAAGCAGCCCGCGGCTTTCTTCATTAAGCGTCATTGAAACATTAACTCCTGAAATGCACGCTAAATGGATTGCGTTCCTCCATGCCTTGGACAAAGAGGGGTCTACAGAAGAGATAGACACCTTTAAAAGACTTCTTCACGCTCTCGGCGATTTGCAATCGTTATGGATCACATTTTACTTTACCCCCCATTCACACCTTCCCCCCAGAGAGCTCTTAGTACAGCTCATGCAAGGCATTGACGCGACTTCTCTTGAATTTGTAGAGCGTCTCCATAATCAAGACATCTCCTTTTTAGAGGATTTCGCTCTCTTTAAAACACTCTATTTCAACGCTCCTGCCCTGATCCAACTCATCGCACTCTCTTCTCTCGCCAGATTCGTTGATACATACGACCGAAGGCTTAAACAAATTCAAACTTCTCCCTTAAAATTCCCGAAAAAATTTGCCGCCTTTAAACACAAGCTCAACGCATTCCACTCCCTTCTGTACTCTGTCGTCACTGAATTGGTGGGCCCAGATGGTTTTACACATCCCAGACAAACTCAAGCCGATTATCTTGCCGTACTCACAGAGCACTGCGAGCTTCTTTTGAATCAAGAGCCAAACACATCTCTTTTAGACCCGAGCGAAAACTTTAATGTCGCAGCGTCTCGATTAGGCGCAGGAACCGTTTTGGGCGCGCGGATTCCCGTAAGAACAAGAACGGGAACGCGCGCATTTCGAATGGTCAATGGACGTGAAGTGAGAAGATACGTTCCGCAAAGTTTCGCAGATTGGCATACCCTCGATCACCAATGTTTGGTCGCCGCTCTTTCTCTTTTATACAAAAGAATCCTTTTTGCTGAAGGTCAAGAAAATCCACTTCCCTTCGAAATCAAAGAAGCGATGAGCATCCTTTCTTCTGTGTTTGAAACCCGCATCAATCTCACTGGCATCGAACAAACAGGAGATGAACTGAAAATTAAATACAATATTCCCTTACGCAACCACAGCGGAACCTGTGAACTCTGTTATCGAGAGGGCAACCTCCTTTTCTCAGCTGAAATGTTGGGAGAGGCAAGAGAGCGTTGGAAACGTTCTGCCGCCTATCTTCATCTTCTCGAGGCTATCAATGTTCTTCCCTTTGAAAGGATCTCCTTAAGAGGAAATGTTCTTCGCTTCAGCTGTCCAATTAGAAATCAAGCTGACATGGAAAAAGCTTGTGCCATCTTGGAAGTAATTCACACCTATAGTTTAGCCCGCGCTAGAACAAATCCTGAAGAACGACTGGTTCAAAAACTCATCGAAACTTCGTTTTCAACCTTCGATATCTCCCGGCTTGCACACGTTTCAAATCCAGACATTTCCACAGGGATCCACTTCTTCCTTACGGAACTGAGCAATAACAGTCACGCACTAGAAAATCATGGCGGCCAACTATTATCTCTAACGCTTTCGCTTGCAAAAAGAATGGAGCCTCATATCTCAGATCCACTACTCAGCGTACTCACAAAGCTTTACGTAGTGCTGCTGAGATCCAATCCAGATAGAGGCATCCAGCAATATCAAATCCCCTATTTCGAGGTCGCTCGTCTTGGAACCGTGATTCTTCAAAATAGCCCCCTGTTTTATGGCTGGATGTCGTTAGATACAGAGATCCGTCCTTCGGAAGGAATCGATTTGCTTAAAATTGCTCTAACAAATCACGAATCAGAGCGCGAAGCAGTGAGCGGGCTAGAGAAAGTCTTAGAAATCGATTCAGGAGCGTTAATTGGTAAATCCCCTTATTCTTTTATTAAGCTTCTGAATCATATCATCGAGCAAAAAGTGACCTTTCCAACAGCCCCCGTCTTCCTTGCAAAAATTACAGACGCTCTATTGCTCGAAAAAAATAATGGATCTTGGCCACAGGCTGCCTCTCCCTTACAAACGCTCTCTCTTCTTAGAAAGTTCGCTGAAGCAGGAACCTCTTCGAAAGAGACTTTTGAAATTCTCGAAAAATTAGCTCCTCTTTTCCTTCAAGGCATCACTATCTACGAGCTAGGAGGGATTCATTACACAGAGTTACGCGCAATCTGTATAGCTCATCTCAATAATCAACCTCATGATGTACAAAGCGTCGTTCGATGTACACTCGCTTTAGCAACCAACGCCTCTCTTGGCTCTCCCATGGAACACATCTTAAGCGAGATCATGAACGCATGCCTAACACAAGCTGACAATCCCAATAGAATACTTTATCTCCATGAGATCGCTCGACACATCAATCAATTAAATTATCCCAAGCAACACGGCATCATTGAATGCTTTTTTAAGAACTTAAATGACCTCCACACGCAAGGAGCTGTTACAGAGGTTATCTCTATTATCCAGCAACTCAACCTCTCTCCTCACACTCCTTTCATCCTTCACGATGATTACGGCAGAATTATTCCCATTTTGATTTCCCTAATGGAAGCATTATATCGCAATCAAGAGAGCCAAAGAGAAACCATGTCTCTCATCTTGAGTCTTATACGTACACTCGATGAAAACCCCAACGGGAAAGACAACAGTTTCGAAACCAGATTCATAATAGAATTAATTGCAAAAACAAAAGAACCAGAAAATAAATAACACCTGTTAATTCCATTCATCGAACAAAAAAAACAATCAATTAATTAGCCGATTAGTTGAACAAGGATCTGCAGTAAAACAAGCGCAAGAACTTCTTACATATTACTATGAAAAGATCGTCCACTTGGACAGCTCTTTTCTCAGAGAACGGTCATCCACAAAAAGACTTTTAAGTCATTTCTAAATCTCGCCAATAATAAGATGACGTACGAAATCCAATATCCAGACAAAAGCCCGCCATGCTCTCTATCACAAATGCTCACAAAACAAGCAGAACGCTCCGAGGCAGCTTCCAGCGTATAGTGATCATTCTTTATCCGTGGACGCGAGAAAACCCAGTCCTTCAGGTCTGGGATGAATCGCGCTTGTTTTTAATCCTTCCTGTTCGTTACGCTTGCTCTCACTGTGGGA
>JAGVMG010000019.1 GCA_020053915.1 Parachlamydiales bacterium
AAGGATCTCGCTGCCTTCTTTCCCTTAAAGCCCAATGGCGAACCAGCGATTCGTTTTTCCGTTGCCGAAACAAAGAAAAAGCAAACGCATTCAGCAGCTCCTTCCGTTGAAGCTCCCGCTCCCGTGGAGAATATCGCCGGACAACCTGAGCTGAAACTCAACAGCTTTTACACTTTTAACAACTTCATCGAAGGCCCTTCGAATCAATTTGTCAAATCAGCCGCCATCGGCGTCGCCTCTCGTCCGGGTAAATCTTACAATCCCCTCTTTATTCATGGCGGTGTGGGCCTTGGCAAAACACACTTGCTGCATGGGATCGGTCATTATATCCGCGACAACCATAAAAAGCTCCGCGTCCAATGCATCACTACTGAGGGTTTCATCAACGATCTCGTCGATAATCTGCGCAACAAATCGATCGATCGGATGAAACGCTACTACCGCTCTTTAGATGTGCTTCTCGTCGATGATATCCAATTCCTTCAAAGCCGTTTAAACTTCGAAGAGGAATTCTGTAACACGTTTGAAAGTCTGATCAATCAGAACAAACAGATCGTCATCACAAGCGACAAACCCCCTGGACAGCTTAAACTCTCTGAAAGAATGATCGCACGGATGGAGTGGGGTCTTGTCGCTAATGTCGGCATGCCCGATTTAGAAACACGTGTTGCCATTTTGCAGCACAAAGCAGAACAAAAAGGGTTTCGCATTCCTCAAAAGGTCGCGTTTTTTATTGCAGAGCATATCTTCCATAATGTGCGTCAACTCGAAGGGGCCATTAACCGTTTAAGCGCCTATTGCCGCCTTATGAATCTCGATGCGACAGAAGAAGTGGTGGAAAAAACGCTCAGCGAATTGTTTCAATGCAATCCACAAAAAAGGATCTCCGTTGAGAATATCTTAAAAAGTGTCTCGACCATGTTCGACGTGCGCGTCAGCGATCTCAAAAGCACTTCACGTTCCAAAGAGATCGCCTTTCCTCGTCAAGTCGCGATGTATCTTGCAAAAGAGCTCATCAATGACTCGCTTATGAAACTCGCCTCCGCCTTCGGGGGAAAAACACACTCGACTCTTCTGCATGCATGGAAAAAAATCGCCGGGCAAGTGGAAAAGGATGAGATGCTCCGCCGCCAAATCGATATGGCCCGCCGCAATTTAGAAGCTTGAAATCAAAATACAAAAACTGCAATGTCCAGTTAACAGTAACTGGAGGCATTAGCAGGCTTATGTTCAAGAAATACACAAAACAATTTCTCGATAAAGAGGTCTCACCGGGTCTATATCCAGGAGAAGATCTCTCTGTCCGTCCGCACGCTCCATTTGCAACAGACTTGATGAACTCGATGCAGATTGCGAGTCACTTTGAAGCGCAAGAAGAAGAGCCCGAAACTGTGATTGCAGAAAACGTGGAAATCAAAGGCTCGCTGAAATTTGAGAAACTGCTGCGGATCGATGGCACTTTTGAAGGAGAGCTTCACTCTTCGGGAAAGTTGGTTGTCGGACCGAAGGGTTCTGTGAAGGCGGATATCGATCTGGAAGAAGCCTACATTTCCGGAAAAGTGGAAGGAAACATTACAGTGAAAACGCGGCTAGTATTGAGAGGGCGTGCGGAAGTGCATGGCAACATCTCTGCGCCACTATGCAGCGTCGATGAAGGGGTAAGCATTGTAGGTGAGATGAATGTTTCAAATGCTTTAGCAAATGCTGATGACGTGAATTTCTAAAGGAAACGCATCGCGTAAAGCAGATGATGCAGCGCGCGCCCGTTCTTTTTCAAAGCGATCCATCACGAGCAAGAGGCGTTGATCGCACACTTGGCTTCTTTTTTTTACAATAAATTCAATCGTTTCATCGAACCACGTCTGAAATGAACAGGGACATTTGAGTATTTCACCCGTGGGACGCCCGAGTATTCTCCCGATCTGCTCTGCAAGAAGCTGATTGCAATCAAATCCCCGCTTGAAAATTTGCATGCGTGCACTTGGAATGGACACGATGAGATCGGGTACGGGCCAATTAAGCTGTAAAACTTGCATCGCCATAAGAGATCCCAACGCTTTGAAAAGCTGAGGAGCATTTTGCCGGTACTGGGACAAAAGAGTAAGGGCGGGACCTTCATTTTCACAGGCGGCGGCGCATTTGTTATAAACGATGGGCTGCTCGGCGCAGTCGGGACAAATAGCTCTTCCCTGAGTGGAGCGAAAGCATAACCGACACCGGTTGGCCGGATCGCATAAGACAAGGTTCTCTGCACATAAACTGCAAAGAAGGTGAGTGCGGTCTTGTAAAGAGGCATGGCAGTGACGACAGAGTGCTGGGTAAACAAAGTCGAGCAATCTGCGCAACATTAATACTGCAAGCCATAGCGAGGTTTATCGAGCGTGCCGCGAATCTTTAAGGTAAAGGCTTCTGTGAGTTTTAAGACGACATCTTGCCGCATAGCAAGATCGATTTGAAGCTTGCCGTCTAGGCCAATGAACGAGATTTCCTTATCGAGCGCGAGAAAAAATTGCGAGCGCTTGCCTTCGCTGTAGGCATTTTTCATATTGAGCAAATAGAATTTATCTCCGCGCAATTCAAAATCCACTTCTCCTTGTACAGGAGTCAAGAGCCCAGGATCGAGTCCAAAATTTTTGATGATTTCAAGAGGCAGATCGAGAAGAGAGGTCTCTTTTTTAAACGCATTGATGAAATTTAAGTCTCCCCGTCCTTCCCATGAAAGTGGATCGTTCGCATTCCCTTTGACGTCAAGAATACTCAAATTTTTGATCACAAATGGTTTAGGCTCTGGAGAGAGTTCCCCTTGTTTTTTGAACAGACTGGGACGCACCTCTTTGACTTGAATTAAAGGAATTTGAAATTCCCAGGTATTTGTCAGAGGTGTTTGATGAAAATCGAGCTTCTTTAAAAAGAGCACTCCTGCGTCGTCTTGAATTTTGAGCTGGGAGATCCATAGATGGTCATTCGTAGCATCGAGGCGCGCATCGAGTTTCTCGAATGTGATGCCGAAAAGCTCGAAATCTTTACCCGTGAGTACGCCATGAATTTCAATGCCTTTTTGAGAGCCTCTTGGAACCTGAAGATCTCCTTCGAATTGATATCCTGGACCGATTGCAAAGGCTTGGCACCGTTCGCGGATCTTTTCAGGCAAACAGGCGTAAAATTGTGCATGATCGATCGCAAGCTTTCCTGTTAACACAAATGCCTGATCGATTTTTCGGGAAGGATGGGGAGCGAGATTAACGCTAACGCCTAACAGATTCCCCTGAATTTTTTCCCAAGAAATAAGATCATTCTGTGTTTTAAAGACAGCGGTGAGCCCTTGGCTTGTCGGATGATCGACCAATTTGACAACGCCGAAAGCAGGGCCTGTGAGATCGACTTGGACCTGTCCCCATACGGGCTGTCCCCCAAGTTGCGTTTTAAAACGGCAGCTGCACAGCGTTGGGGAGACGTTAAGCAGGATCTGACTTAAGGGAAACATACGATCTTTAATCCCATAGAGTCCATCTTTGAGTTCTCCTTGGAAGCTTACGCCCGAAGAAGAAAGGGTCAAATCGCCGGCGCCCTCTAAATAGGATTCCCATTTGAGTTCAGAAAACCCTGAGGGAAGATAGCCTGCTGTAATGGCTTTCTGCACACTCTCTCGAGATAGAGAAAAGGCACAATGCTGAATGCCTGTCGTTTCCTCGTGATGAACGAGAGATTCAGCAGTTAAGCTCCCGATATGTTGAGAGGTCGATGGAAGGTAGAGATGCAGCCCTAAACCGTTTGTTGTTAACCCCTCTTCTTCCGAGTAGACAAAGCGGATAGGACGTTCACTTTTAGCAACAAGAGGCATAGGGGTACGCACATCGAGAGCACAGGTCGCTTCCCCTGTAATGCGCATCGGTTGGAGCGAAGTGGGAAGATCCCACTCTGTATTCGCCGCGAGATGAAAACGGCCTTGGTTATTCCCGAGCTCTCCTTGTGCGGCATCAATCCGATAGTATAGGCGGTTTAGATCGGGACGGTACTCCCCGCTTCCTTTAGCCGTGATTGTTTTCCACTTTCCTTCGAGTCGGGAGAACTGAACCGCTTGTTCAGAGAATGAAAAAGCGGCTTTGAGAAGAAAATCGCGTGTTTGGAAATGGTCGATCACCCACTCTGTTCCTGTTTTGTGACCGCTTAAAGAGGTGTGGGGAATCGGGGTGTCTTTGACCTTCAACTCGGATGTTTCGAGCTTAAATCCAAATCCAGTGGGAGTTGGGTGCATTTGAGAAAGGAGTTTTCCAGACACAGGGCCAAGAGGTAACGGCTCTGCAAAAAAATCTCCAACAGTGCATTGGAAAAGAGTCGCTGTGCATTCCAATGTTTTATCCTTCAATTCTCCCTGAATACGAGCCACCTCGCGCTGAGATTGTCTTAAATTAAGATCAAATGAGGCATTGGAGAGGTTTCCTTGAAGAGATTTGAGCTCGAGGGCATAGATTTTTCCTTCAGGAAGAAAAAGTTCAGCCTTTCCCGTATGCACATGCAAAAGATCTTTTTCCCAACTCCATTTCCACTCTTTTCCATGACATGTGAGCCAAGGTGCCAGCGGCAGATCAAAATGAGCACAATTTCCTTCAAAGCTGAGGTGATCATGAGAGCCATTGATTTGAAGGAGGGCATCTAGGTTTTGCACAGGGAGCTCAAGAGCTGGAGCGGAGAGAAGTGCGCACAAGAACGGAATCTGTCCGCGAAATTTTTGTGTCTTTCGATCGTAGCACACATGAGCTGTACTGCTTAAAGCCAGTTCTTGCATGTTTAATTTTGGATGGCTGAAACAAAGTCCTTTTCCTAGGAACGTAAGATCGATGATATCAGCATTAAAGGCGACATCTAGATCGAGATCTCCAAAGAGCTGCGCTGACGCATCGAATGCTTCAAGCCATGTTCCATAGGTGCGCTCGGAAAGATGTTCTGCACGGATCCACCCATTTTCAAGCTTCCAAAAATTCCACTCGGTTAATGTTTGAGGCATGGAAAAGTGGAGGCCAAACGTCAAGGTCTCATTTCCCAAGAACGCGCCTTGGCAAAACATCCCATTATTTTCCGCGCGCACTGTTCCTTGAATCTGCGTCGCTCGTTCCATAAAAGATTGACAATAAGGTAAAAGCTCCGGATCAACGACAAAAGTGAGAGGGGTTAAATCGCCCTCAAGCGTGAAATCGATCATTGCCTCTTCTTCGGGATCATGGACCTCGATGAGAGCCGTTAAAGCACCCCACTTCGCATTGAAGAGAGATGACATCAGGTGATTGTTTTTGGCATATACTTCTGCTTCAA
This sequence comes from Parachlamydiales bacterium, assembly GCA_020053915.1. Taxonomy (GTDB): domain Bacteria; phylum Chlamydiota; class Chlamydiia; order Chlamydiales; family Rhabdochlamydiaceae; genus JAGVMG01. The sequence continues at coordinate 5,311 of JAGVMG010000019.1, forward strand.
TCTCAACATGAACAGAAGAGGAGCAAACTCTCCCTTCTTGAACCTTGAGAGCGCAGCTTTTCAGATCCCAGTTTGCTGACGATTTCTTTAGGGCGAGATCTCCTGTAAGAGATCGAGCAGAGCCGCGCAGTTTGCGCCCTAAATCGTGAAAATAGAATCCTTCTGCCGAAAAGGCATCCAAATTCACTTGGGAAAAGGTTCCGTTTTCCATACATAAGGTGAGCTTGCCTTGGACGGTGCCATCCAAATCTCCAGAAATAAAGGGAAGAAGCGATTTGAGATCGGCGTGCTCGCAATTGATTTGAAAAATCATCTGATCTTGAGCAGGACTGCAACAAGAAACGTAAGCGTCGAGGAGACGGGTCTCCTCACGACAGCTTTTTGCAATAAGATCGAGCCAAAAGGACCCATCAGAATGGACACTGCCTTGTCCCGTAAGAGTCAAGGGAAAGATTTCCTCTCCCACGCTCAAACTTCCCTCTAAAGAAAGCTGGGGATTTTGATCATTCTGAACATGACAGGTGGCTGTGTGAACAGATAAGCTGCATTCAGGCGAGAGGTGTAATTTGCCGCCGCGCAATACTAGCTCGGCTTCCCCATTTTCCCAAAAAGCGCCTGGGACCTCTCGGGTAGGATAAGTAAAACTCCCTTCGAGCAGCTCAAGCGTTAGTGCTGTGTCTGTTAAACGATGAGAAAGGGAAAGAGAGCGCACACTTCCGTGACAGCTTAAATTTTTGAGAGTGAGATCTCCACTTAACGCTCCCGACCCAGTAATCTCAATGGATCCTTCGACGGGCTGCCAGGGGAGGCTTTGTGTCTGCGGCAACAATGTCCATAGAGGGGTGATCTGAGAGATCTCTTGTTCATGTACATAGAAACTAAATTCTAGAGAATTGCGTTTGCGGTGCACTTCTGTGCGCAGCAAAGGAAGGCTATCGGGGTCGGGATCGTAGGAAAGTGTGAGTGTTCCGATCGATTCCCAAGCTTGTCCTGGACTCAAGGAAAAGTAAAGCGCTTGATCGGAAACACACAAGATCCCCTGTTCCACTTTCATGTGCACTTTGAATCGTTTGTGAGGAATCAGAAGAAGCGGCAAAGAGGAGGAATTCTTCTCTCGATTTCCCACTAGGAGTACCTGAGGTCGCACTAAAGAGATCTGGGGTTCCAAGCGAAGATGCGTCCAATCGATTTTCCAGTCGATCGCGACTTTGTCAACGGCGATTTCATAATTGGGATCTTGCAATGCAAGTTGAGAAATCACAAGTGTGTCATTTTCCCATTCCATCTTCGCGTAAGAAAGATCCCTGCCATCAGAAGGTGAGCTTAATAGCCACTGGGCACCGAAAAGCAGTACGTTTTTCCGAAAAACGACAACAGAGCAGACGACAAGAGCCGCTACTAACCAGACAAGGCGTAATTTTTTTAACGCATTCTGTGTCATAATTTATTGTATTTTCTCTTGGTATTGCGCAGCATCGAGCAGCGTTTCCCATTCAGATGCGTCGCTCAATTGAATCTTAAATAACCACCCTTGATTTTCGGCAGATTGGTTGATCGCTTGCGTGGAATCGCTTAATATCTGATTGATCGCGACGATCTCGCCTGAAACGGGAGCGTAAATGTCTGCAGCGGCTTTTGTCGATTCTAAAACGGCGATTTCTTCGCCCGCTTTAACCTTTTTTCCTAGAGCTGGAAGTTCAACGTAGACGATTTCACCCAGCTCGCGCTGCGCGTGATCGGTAATGCCGACCGTTCCGATCCCCTCATCCAATGTAATCCATTCATGAGATTCTGTATACCGAACGCATCTGAAAATTTGGTTTCTGGCGGCACCGGCATCTTCATCTTTGCAGCCGCCTCCATCGACCATGTGCTCGCACATGGCCTGCTTCGTCGACTGCAAATCTAAAGCGCCCGCTTTGCCAGAAACCAAATTTTGAGATTCGTTCGGTATATATTTCATAGATTCTCACTTTATTAATTTTAAACTGCCCCATAAGCGGGGGTGCTGTTCAATGGAAAAATCGCGTGAAGACACAGAAAAATGTTGAGGCTTTCCCCCTTTTCGATGCAAGCGATAAGTAAACCCCAAACGATCCATGTTCACAGGATCATATCCGTGCAGACAGTGCGCAGGAAAAAAAAGATGGAGCTCATAGGTGTCCTGCGTCATCGTGGAAGTAACTTGGATCTCAGAAGGATCGCATAAGGGATGGGAATCTTCTGTGCGAAAACGGGTGAGTTCAAGAGCGCGGATCCCTTGCACTTCTTGAGGCAGGATCAAAAAGTGATGGCAAAACCGGGTCAAGAAGCCCGCTGTTTTTAAGTCGCGCGTATCGAAAAACAGTTCCAAGGCATCACCTTCAGAAAACTGGGGATACTCCGCTTCTTCAAAAGATTTCTCCACGTAAACGCTTAAAAGAAGACCTTCTTCATTCCACCCGAACGCCATTTCAGCAAAGCGGCTCTCCGCAAGAAGCTCAGAGGTTGAAGGAAGCCGATGGGTACGCAAAGAAACACGCTGCTCTGTTGATGCATGTTTCACATCAGCAGTTAGGTTAAAAAAATCCAAGGGAGTCAGTGCCGGCATCTCATCAAATATTGGGCTAGCCATTACAGTGACTCGCGTTTATCTGCGGTTAAATGAATCGCGTTTTTCTCCTGAATTTGATCCATTAACGTGAGCATTAAGCTACGGCGGGCATCAAGAGAGAGAGCCTTGTGTCCTTCATCCATCTCTTCAAGAGCAGAAATCTGCGACGTTTCCTTTCCTAATACTTGGTAAAATGCAAGAGCGCCGCTATGCCCTACTTCCACAGGAGACCAGTCGTTTGCTGAAAGGGAAAACATTTTCTCTTTCGTAAAGGGAAGTGCGGTGCTGCGCTCAATCACACGCTCCGTGGAGATGATCTGCCATTGGGTTTCTGCTGTCTCCCCTTCTTGCTCTTCTCTTCGCACCCATAGAGGATTGGGCTCTTGTTTTTCGACCATCTGTTTTACGCTCTCTACAAAGGAGAATAGACGGTGCTGTGTGTAGAATGCGGAAGGAAGATCGACGCTGGTTCCGGGAAGATTTCCAAAATGGGAACGATAAGACTCTTCGATCGTTTTAAGCAGATCTGCGTAAACGAGCTTGCCGACAGATTCTTTCACTTCGATGAAGGGACGCCAAGATCCATCTTTTTGCTGAAAAGAAGCGGCTTGTTTGCGGCGCACTTCAGGGTAGCCAGCCTCTAGCTTCGCATCGAGCATCTGATCGAGCGTTCCATCGCGAAGAGCGCTAGCAAAAGTCAACATTTTCCGCTCAGCATGACGCTGTCTTACTGCAATTCTAGTAAACGTTTTTCCATCCTGAGAAAAAGCGCTGAGTTTATCTTGAAGCGGAAAGGTTCCCTCCTCATTAGCTAAAGGTGCGCTTTTCAGCAGATTGTACAAAGCCGCTTGATCTTTCACACCGCGGAAAGGGTGAGTGCCCCCTTTGGAGCGCAAGCCGCCTGACCAGGTGTGCAGTTCGGCTAAGGCTAAAGCATTTTTGAGTTTTTCTGGCTGAGAATCAAGAATGTGCAACCGCGCAAACTGATCGATCTTGAGGCGCTCATTGGCATCGAGTTTATCCAAAACAGAAAAGCGCTCAGTGACCGTCTGCACTTTTTCTTGAGCAAGTGCAGGAAACTGTTGTTTTAACGTTTCCCAGGAGCTCTCTTCTGTTTCCCATTCCCAGGTCTCTTTTAAACTAATTTGACGGGCAAGCTCTTCCTTTTCCACTTGGGCATATTCGATTTCAAAAAACTGCTCAATAAGCTCAGGAGCGCGTTTTTCAATCTGCTCTATGGGTGCAAATCGAGTAGAAAGAAGTAAATTCCCTTTTACAGGGTTCTGTGTGACGGCATCCAAATAGACTTGGAGGCGAAAGACGGAACGCAGATCTTTTAACTGCAGCGCTTCGGGCAATTCATAGAGAGCTACTTTCGTATTTTCTTTTGTAAATGAAAGAAACTGTTTGAAGCTAAGCGGATCGAGAAACACACTATTTCCGACATCGTTAAACAGCCGGCGGAAGAGCATCACTTGCTTCCAGCTCTGTACAGCATTAGATTCGTTTAGACCTAAGCTGTGCATCTCATTCTGATAATAGGATTGCATTTCTTCTACTGTAAGCGCCCCCTGGGGCGCAATTTCTTTGTAGCCATGCGCGATATTCTGATAGAGATCAGCGCGTACTTCTTCATTGGTGATCTTATAGCCATTTTCCTGCGCGCATTGAGCTGCATTCAAGATAAACTGAGAAGCAAGCTCAACAAAACGGGGGCCGAACCAATCTTCCAACGTATGAAATCCAAACAATGAAAAATCGGCATTTTGAACCATCGCATCCGCTGCCATTCCCATCTGATTCATTTGGTAGACGAGAATCTGTTTCACAAGCTCTTCAGGAAACTGCGCTTGGTCCAAATAGACCTGGAATAAAAGAGCCAGAGTTTCCATGGTGACTTGGTCGCTTTTGGATTTAAGTAAAGCGAGGTGTTGATTAAACACGGGATGAAACCTCTGCCAGACAGCCTCTGCACTGATCTCTTTAACTTGGGGATGCACAAAAGGACGATACTGCTTAATCCGCGGGAGCCTGCTTTCGAGATCGGGTTTCAACTCATCAAAATACCTGCGCGCGAGCATCATTCCCATGCCAGTGGCGAGCAAATCGCGCTGAATGACCCCATCATTGAGCAAGTTGGGAACCTTCCCCTGCTCGCGATCAAGCGGAGAACTCGCAATGAGCCGAGTGAGCGCGCCTAATTCGCGCTCCGTAATCTCTTTTCCCTGAACCCCTTTACAAATCACCCGATCGGGCGCTTCCGCACTCCCCGCTAAAGAGGCGCTGTAGGTTCCAAAAAAGGTAAAGGAAAGGATGATCACGATCGTGACCACGATAAAAAAAGCGCGTTGGTACTTGCGGAAGAAGTTAAGCATGTTGGAGGTTCCTTTCAGAATTAATGCTGCACTAAATCTAAGCCAAACCCGAGAAACTTGGCAAAGAAAATCTTATTTTAACCACTGAGAGCACAGAGAGGCTGCTTTGCCGCAAAAAACGGGTTGCGTTTCTCGTAGCGAAGCCGGCTCTGTGTGCTCTTGGTGGTTGAAATATTTCTAACAGCTTGGGTTAATACGACTTCGCGTACACGACCCGCTGCAAGCTCTTTTTCCCTGTAAAAGGGCAGATTCCCTCTTCTTTTTCTCCCTCTAAAGGAATACAGCGAATGGTCACACTTAAATCGCGTTTAAGCATTTCTTCAACCTCAGGATCTCCACTCCAATGGGACAGTGCAAATCCCCCGTGGATTTCTGGATTTTCAGCATTTTTCGGGGTGAAATATGCGTAAAACTCTTCTTTAGTATCGATTTTCTTAAGATGCGCATTGCGGAAAGTAAGAGCTCGCTGATAAATCGTGCGCTGCATCTCATCCAAGATTTCGGTGACTTGTGAGAGAAACTCTTCGCGAGTGAGCGTGGTGGTGTCGCGGGGCGCTTTGTCGCGCCGTGCGATCATGAGCTTATCTGCGGCGATGTCGCGCGGGCCTACTTCAATGCGCAGAGGAATCCCCTTTTTGATCCAGCTCCAGGTTTTATCTCCGCCACGCATTTCCCTCTCATCGACGTGAACAGTCAAAGATCTACCATGGTAGCTTAAGTGACGCAGCTGTCCTGCTAACGAGTGGCAGTAGGCAAGGACTTCTGCTTTAGTTTCTTCTTTATGGATGACAGGCAGAAGCACAATATGAGCGGAGGCTACGCGCGGTGGCAAGATGAGACCATCATCATCGCTATGGCCCATCACAAGCGCACCGATCAAACGTGTTGTCATTCCCCAAGAGGTCGTCCAGGCGTGCTGCTGATTTCCATCCGCATCGCGGAATTGGATTTCTGAGGCTTTTGCAAAGTTCTGGCCGAGGAAATGAGAGGTGCCTCCTTGCAGGGCCTTCCTGTCTTGAGTCATGATTTCAATGCAGTAGGTTGACACAGCGCCAGGGAATCTTTCAGAGGGTGTTTTTTCCCCTTGAATCACAGGAAGTGCTAAATAATTTTCGACAAAGTTGACATAGACCCCCAGCATCCGCATGGTCTCTTCAACAGCTTCTTTTTGAGTCGCATGCGCCGTGTGTCCTTCTTGCCATAGAAATTCTGTTGTGCGCAAAAACATCCGGGTGCGCATCTCCCAACGCACGACGTTGCACCACTGGTTGATGAGCAAGGGCAAATCGCGGTAGGATTCCACCCATTTAGAAAACATGGCGCCAATAATCGTCTCGGACGTCGGACGGACAATGAGAGGCTCTTCTAAAGGGCCTGCGGGGATCAGCTTCCCCTCTTTGCCCACTTCTAAGCGGTGGTGTGTGACGACAGCGCATTCTTTAGCAAACCCTTCGACATGCGCCGCTTCCTTTTCTAAAAAGCTGAGCGGAATGAATAAGGGGAAATAGGCATTCACATGCCCTGTTTCCTTAAACATCTTATCGAGAATCTGTTGCATGTTCTCCCAAATGGCATACCCCCAGGGCTTAATGACCATGCATCCGCGCACAGGAGAATGCTCGGCTAAATCCGCAGCACGGATCACCGCCTGAAACCATTCTGGATAATTTTCTTCACGTGTGGGTTGAATCGCTGTCTTTTCTTTTGCCGCCATAGGAATTTACTATATATTTGGGGTTTGATGTATGGGATAGTTTACGCTGGCTTGAGTTAAATGTGTAGTCAAAAGCTCCTTGAGTTCTTCCTGGGCCTGGAGCATTTGTTGTTCCGTGGCAGAAGCGCCGAGAAGAGGAAAAGTAAAGGCTTGCATGGCAGCGCGCACCTCGTCCTTAGATATAAGGACCGCATCTAAAAAATCTTGAGAAGGCATGACCAAGGAAAGGGTGCCTTGGTGTAAAAATCCCGCTTTTGTTTTGCGTTGGGCAGCTCCTGCGATCTTCCTCCCCTCGAGGATCACATCGTATTTGGTTGGTTTTGCCATGCAAAAGTGACTGCAGGAGGGGCCCTTGGCCTCAAAATCGGCTTCTGTTAGATAGAGTCCTAGATCTCGGTTTAGGAACGATTCGACGGCACCTAATACAGCCTGATTCACAAAGGCGTAGTTCTCGAGGGTGTTTGACGAAAATTCAGGGCAATGAGAAGGAACGAGAACCGAAAAAGCCATGTCCCAGAGATGAAAGACGATGCCGCCGCCCGTCGAGCGTCGCGCGAGGGAAAGCCCCCGTTCATTCGCTTGGCTCAAATTCAAATAACGCGCCGGATCGGTAAAATATCCGTAAGTAGCAGAGTCTGTCTCCCATTCATAAAAATGGAGAATCGGGCGTGGTCTCTGATCTAAACCTTCTAGAAGATCGGCATCAATTTGCATATTGCGGACGGCGGAGCCGATCCCAGTATCAAGAATTTCCCACATGGTGCTTTCCCCTATTTCAATCGATATTGATTCTAGCATTTTTTGCACCATTCGGCGAGAACTTCTGTAAGGATAATATGCAACTCTAAAATTTTCTTGTCGAAAAATAAAACATTGGACTACCGTTTCTAATGTTTTATTGTCGATTAGAGATTTTTATGCTTTACAGCTACCTATTCTCACTGTTTCTCCTTCTTACGCCGCTGCTTCAAGCGGATTGGGATCAGCTTTTTTCAGATTCAGAGGACCCAGCGCTTTTTCATCACGTCAATGTGATGACTGGTAATTTAAACCTCTCATTTCAAGACGCTCTAGTTCAAGGAGCAAAACCTCTTCCTATCAATCGAACCTATACAAGTGCAGGAGCCCTCGACTCACCCGACAGACAGGCAATTATAAATAAAGTACATGATAGCTGGATGATCCAGGGAGGATGGAATTTTCTCCCCCACATCGATCTTCTCATTCAGCTGTCGGAACGGATCAAAGATTTTAAATTTTATCTTCAAGAGCCTGGAGGAAGCCTGATCGGCTATACGTTTGATCACAAACGCAGCGATGGGCGCACTTATGTGTACAGAGCAAGTAAAGAAATTCTGAAAAACGCGATGGTCTATAACGGAAGGCAAAATCTGCACAAATACAAGCTCGCGTTCGATAAAAAAACGGGTAAAGCCACCCTACACTTGCCCGATGGCAGTTATCGCATTTATCGAGGAAGAAAATTTCATTCTTGGAAAAAAAGTCATTTTATCAGTTTCCAAAAGGAAACAACGGCAAAACTCTATTATAAATTAGAACAAGAAGTCCTACCAAGCCGCCATGTCGTAAGCTATACCTACGACCGTTATCATGGTTTAACGGACGTCTGCTTGCAAAATCCTGCCGGCAACAAAACATTTGCCTCTTATCACATTACAGCTCACGATTTTCATACACCTCACTATCAACTCGAGATCCACACCTCTGATCACAAAACGATTACCTACGAAGCACTCAATTGCAAAAACGTGGGTTACCTCTCCAAAGTCAACAGCGCAAAACGCAATGAAGAGAACGCTTATTTAAAAGAGCGTCGCGGCATCGGAGCTCGTCTTAAACAGATCCTTTTCGATAACCACCTCGAAGTGCAGGTGGATTACTACTGCCCGAACGACCGCAACGCAGACAAGCGATGGGAAGACCATCCTGATAAAAAACCCTTTGAAGCCGATAAGGTCCGCTTTTTATCCACTCCAACAGGCCCCCATGCTCAATTAACACGACTTGCGGAATTTTTTTACCAACCTCATCTGACCGATGTACGGGACGTCAACTATCGGCTTACACGCTTTCATCACGATAAGGGAAAAATCACCGCCATCGAATATTTTGATGGAGCCGATCAACTCTATTCTGTCCTTCGCTTTGTTTGGAAAGATAATTTTTTAATGAGCAAAATCATGCTCGATTCCTTAGGAAATCCTTTTCTTTCTAAAACATTTGCCTATGACAGCGCAGGCAATATCATACAAGAAACTCTCTGGGGTAATTTCACAGGAAATTGCTCTTCCCTTTCTGTTAATCCCGACGGTTCATTAAGCGGAGCTGACCACTATACAAAAAGCTATACATACCTTCCCCACTTCAACCTTCCTATTGTCGAAGAAGAAGAAGGAGGCCTGACTTATCGATACCATTATCTGTATGACAGCGACCTATTAACAGCCAAATTCACATGTCTCAAAGAGCGCATTTTACTTCGGGAATTTACATTTTACAACGAGGATCATCTCCCCATTAAAGAAGTCCGAGATGATGGCAGTTCGACAGATCCCAACGATGTGCGAATCACCTTTCGCAGTATTCAATTACATAAAAGAGATCCTAACACAGGATTAATCACAGAAACACAAGAGCTCTGTTACGATTCAAACTCGGGGCTAGAACAACTCATCCGCAAAACCGTTTATACATATTCCACAGACCACCAAGTCATTGCTGAAGCAATTTATGACAAGGAAGATCAACACCGATATACTCTTTACAGTGAATACGATCCCAAGGGCAATCTCATCTCGAAAACCTCACCACTGGGTCAGAAGAACATCTACACGTATAATGGAAGAAATCAATTAGAGTCGGCAAAAGAAGTTGGATCTCTTCTTAAGCGCTACCTATACGATCCAGCAGGTAGGCCGGCGGCTCTTGAAGAATGGGACAGCGAGGGGTTAGTAAAGAAAACCTACACCCATTACGACACCTCAGGCACACTCCTTTCCCAAACAGACGAAAAAGGAAACACCACTTACCAAACCTATGATGCCTTTAGACGGTGTATTTCGACACGTTTTCCCGACTGCTTGGATCACGAGGGATCGACATACACTCCAGAAATCACCTTTGCCTATGATGTCCAAGGCAACCTCATCGCGACTTCAGTGCGCGATGGCAACACGAGCTCAACGCATTATAACCCATTGAGAAAGCCTCTAGAAGAAATACATCCGGACGGCACTCGCACAGCGCACCGATATCATTCCAACGGCACAATACACAAGACAACCTATGCCGATGGCACCACCGTGGATTATGGGTACGATCATTTCCAAAACCAAACGTCTAAAACAATCTATTCCCAAAACGGTGCACTGCTCAGTCAGGAAAAGTGGGAATACAATGCACTGCACCTCACTTCCTATACCGACCCCAATGGGCTTGTGACTCATTACACACATGACGCTGCCGGCAGACTGATTTGTGAGCAGCAAGAAGATCGCTGCATTCAAATAGGCTATGACAGCTTGGGGTTTGAGTCCTCGATCACCCAAGCAGACGTCACGCAAATGCGGCGATACGATGTGGGCGGGCGGATCTTCGAAGAATGACTTGAGACCCCCGATCAAAAGATCGAAAATCACATGCGCTTTCATTACGATCCAGAGAACAGAAAAATCTCTGCGGAGAGAGAAACTGCCTGTGGGTGGGTTTCCGATCGCTTCGCTTACGATCGACACAATCGCATAAGTTCTCATACCGACCCTGACGGCAATGTCACTGAGTTCCTCTACGCTCATAAACATGTCAATCTCTTAGGACAGAAGGTTCTATCAAAAAAAACGACCGATCCAACAGGACTCCAGACAATTGAAATCTTTGATGCTCAAGATCGACTCATTTGCACAGAAAAAAAAGATTCCCTTGGACAGTCAGCCGCTAAGGAAGAGCGGATCTACGACCGGATGGGCAACTGCGTAAAACAGGTGACCACCATCTACCACCACAATACTCCCCGTTCATCTACCCATGTGTACTGGCAATATGACTCTATGGGACGCATGATCAAGCAGATTGAATCGGATAAAAAAGTCACCTCCTTTACTTATGATGAAAGAGGTAGAGAAGTTCAACGGATCATGCCCAGTGGAGTGATCTTACGCTCCTCTTACGATGGTATCGATCGTTTAGAGACTTTAGTAAGCTCGGATCACACCATTAACTACCAGTATCGCTATTCAACGCACTCAGAACCCATTGCCATTTACGATCATGTCCACAATTGGGAATTGAATCGAACCTATAACATTTTTGGCGAGCTCACTTATGAAGAAAGTCCATGCCGCCAGCATTATCGCTGGGATTACGACACTTCCGGTAGATGCACACAATTCACCCTAACCGACGGCTCATGCGTAGCTTATACATATCAAGCCCACCACCTATCACAAGTCTGCCGTCTTTCAGCTCAGGGAGAATTGCTCTATACCCATCGCTATCTTAACTACGATGTCAATGGTCATGTCAGTCAAGAACAATTGATTTTACAGGGTGGGAGCCAAATTACCCAACGCGATCGCATGGAAAGACCCATCCAAAAACGCTCAGACTGGTGCACGGAAACTAGAAAATATAACCCATCGAGTTTAGTCGCCCAAACAGAACATTCCTTATGCGGAAATAAAACATACGCCTACGACCCCTTAAACCAACTAACCCAGGAAGGGAAGATCCGTTACGCCTTTGATTCATTGGGAAATCCCCTCTCTTGCGCCGTCAACGATCTCAACCAAATTGTCGCATCCTCTGATGAAACCTTCACCTATGATCTCAATGGAAATCTCATTCAAAAACTCTCCGCTTCTGGGATCACCACTTATACCTATGACGCTCTAAACCGCCTCACTTCGATCACTCATTCTGACGGGCAATACACGACCTACCTTTATGATGCCTTATCACGTTTGATTTCAGAACAGACAAATGGAATCCAACACTTTTATCTCTATGACCAACTCCAAGAAGTGGGATCTTCCGACGCTGCAGGAAACATTGTTCAGTTTAAAGTTCTGGGCTTAGGAATTAAAGGAGAAATTGGAGCTGCTGTTGCGATTGAATTAAACAATGCCCCCTACATCCCCCTCAATGATTTAAACGGCAACATCGTGGGTCTTATCGATGCTGACCACGCTCTTGTCGAATCCTATGCGATTGACGCCTTTGGAAAAGAAACGACCCCCAACACCCCCATGAACCCTTGGCGCTTCTGCTCGAAGCGCAAAACAGACTCCCTCTACCTATTTGGCAAAAGGTTTTACGATCCACAGCTTGGAAGATGGCTAACACCCGACCCAGCAGGCTTTGCCGATGGGATGAATCTCTACGTCTATGTCCTAAATTCCCCTCTTAATCGACTCGATCTTTTTGGGCTAGATTCCGATTTCTCATTTCAGAACAGTGTACGTATCGAAATGTCCATGCGGCACCTTTCAATGGCCCAATCACAAAGGATACCCACCATCCTCCCCTGTCAAGTTTTAGTCGATGGCGCTTTATCTCAATGGATGGTATCCTGCGGACACTGGCATAAGCTGCAATTTACCCCAGAAGAAGTAAAAACGGGAAAGGTCAACATCGTCGATCATTTTCAAGAATTACTCCCTCATGAAGGATCAAATATTGGACTGATCACGGATCTCAATGGAATCCAAGTCAAACTGCGCGACATAAAAGATAACATGCGCTTTTTAACCCAAGCGATCCCCGAAGGAACGCTTACCTTTGCCATGCATAGCCCGACCAAGGGATTCATCAGCGATTTAGTGCGGACATTTCAAGAACGGAAAGGAAAAGAAACCCAAGAGGTAATCCGAGGGCGACAATTTCTCGGCGCCATGCTAGAAGTTATGGACAAAATCAATCCCGAAATGTTTTTTTTGCACATCGCCCATAGCAGAGGAGCAGCAACTTCCCATGCCATCATTAATGGCATGACAGAAGAGCAAAAAGCACAGCTGCAAAATAAAATGTTTTACCTCGGCTTAGGTCCCGCAAAAGCTATAAAAAGCGGAATAGGAAAACAAGTAGCAAATACCTATTCAAGTCAGGACGCCATCACAGGATGGTTTGGTATACCGCATCTACGGGATTCGAGGTATGATATTCGCTTCGTTAAATGTGAGTCGCGCATCAAAGAACGAACGGCATTCTTTGCCGATCATGCGCGATTGGGAAAGACGTATAGAGTAGCTCAAAAAGATTATTTTGACGAACTAAGATTACACACAAGGTTTTACAATGATCAAGTACCTTAGTCTGGTGACATTTTTTTTCATGCCGCTTTGTTTTGCAAAGTCAAAAAAAGAAATTGACCCGCTTCATATAACTTACATCCATAAAATCACTGCCTCATTTATTAAAGAAGTAGAAAAAAAATACAAGTTCGATTGCATCATGTCAGGTGGGAGCATGCCTCACGATGTTTCCGGTCTGCTTTTACACTTTGACACCCACCAAAGCGTTTCCATCGAACAAGCTCGCGAATGGGAAGTCAGGTTAACGGAAAGGCTTCTCGAGATGATCAATCAAAATGAGGAAATTCGACCC
>JAGVMG010000028.1 GCA_020053915.1 Parachlamydiales bacterium
GATCGTAAAGTTAGCTGTGTGTCTGCACACAGCGGCCTTTACGATCGCTTAGCCGCGGGAGCTTTCACATCAGCCCAAAGAGCAAAAACTTTTTTAACTGTGTACTAGGCACACCGCGCAAACCCATCATCAACCTCTTTATTAAAAGCTTAATGAAAATTATAAAAAAAACTCTCTTGTGAAAAAGCATAAGCATTAAGCAAGAAAAAAGCGAAAGGATTTACGGTTATCCTATATCGAAATGATTCAAGAATCGGCTACTGACAATGCAGGCGCTTCAGACTTGGGGTCGGCGAAGCAGACCTTGTGTGAGCCAACGCAGTCAGTAGGCGATCCTTGAATCATTTTCGGGATAGCTTCTGAGCAATGGTCCGAGACATCGAACCAAAGATCATTCCATGGAGAGGAACGAGACAATACCAATACAGCCTACCCAAGATCCCCTTAGGGCGAAAAGTAGCCGTTTGCACGAGACATTGTTCGTCTTCTATTTTGAATTCCAGCCAGGCTTCTCCGGGAAGTTTCATCTCGGCATACAAAATGAGATGCCCATTTTTTTGATCGGCCAGTAATACCCTCCAAAAATCGATCGAATCGCCTACTTGGATTTCCTCAGGATGGCGTCTACCTCGATTAAGTCCTGTCCCGCCGACGAACTGATCGATCAAGCCTCGCAGCCACCATGCCCAGTTCATCGAATACCATCCCCGATCACCCCCGATAGACCAGATTCGTTTTTTCACCTCGCTTAACGGAATTGTGATGGGAACACGGCGCAGATCGCGCATGCACCCTTCTATTGGGACTTGGATAAAAGCCTGAATATCAGGGTTCACTTGCTTGAGCTCCCACGAATCCATCCATGTCGAAAGAACTTCATTTTGAGATATTTTTAAAAACGCCAATTGGAGAGATTCATCCAACGTCAAGCACTTGTGAGGCAGAATCGATTGGACCTGCGTGTTTAAACAACGGCTATGATGCCGCATGCTTTCCACAAGATAAAAGCAGATCGAAAAACGAACGGAGGTCACAAAAACTAGCCAATAACTCGAAAGGCGCGGCGTTAAAAAAGGCACATTTAAGATCATCCGCTTTAGTTTGCGAAAGGCCGCATATTTGAGCAGCACTTGCTTAAACGTATAGACATCGGGCCCTCCAATATCAAATGTTTGGGGATAACACGCTGGATTGAGAAGTACACCTGTTAAATAAAAGAGGACATCGCGGATCGAAATCGGCTGACAAAATGAGTTCACCCAGCGGGGGGCCACCATAATGGGCAATTTTTCCACTAAATCCCGGATGATCTCAAAAGAAGCGCTTCCAGCTCCAATAATGATGCTTGCCCGCAGTACTGTGCAGGGAACCTTGCTTTTTTTTAAAATTTTTTCAACAAGCAAGCGCGAATGCAGATGCGGAGAAAGCTCTTGCTCATTCTCAATGATCCCCCCCAAATAGATGATTTGCTTGCACGCTGTCTTTTCAATGAAATACACAAAGTTGCGCGCGACCCTCTCCTCGAGAGAACTGAGATTGCTCACCACATCGCCCATCGAGTGAACAAGATAATAGGCGGCATCAATCTCTATTGGAAAAGCAGTTAAGGATTGGGAGTCCTTTAGATCTCCATACAAGAGATGAAAAGAAGAGCCCTTCGGAATGTGAGGCTCGATCCCCTTGATCCGCGCGAGAGCATAGACCTCATGTCCCTGCTCGAGCAGGTTCAGAATAAGCCGCTTTCCAATAAATCCCGTGGATCCTGTGACAAGAACTTTCGCCATAACGTCATTAAAGACGATAGCTTATTTTCTTGAGAACTAAATCCGTTTGAAGGACTGCGGATCGATAGACGATTGGCTGCGCACTTCATCGAGTTTGCGATGGATGCCCGCAATCTCTTGCAGCCCTGTCACTTTGCGGATAACGTTTCCGTGCGCATCTAAAATCACCATCGTCGGAATACCACGCACTTGATACTGATCAAAGAGATGAGGTAGTTTTTGCGCGTCCACTTTGAGAAACTTGATTCTGCCGTTAAACTCTTTTGCCCATGACTCATATGTCGGGCCAAACATCCGGCATGGACCGCAATAATCCGCGTAGAAGTCGACAAAGATCGCTCCCTCTCCATTCTGAATTTCTCGAGCAAAATGCTCTTTGGAAGTGATCTCAATCACCGCAGGTCCTACAGGCGCTGGAGGGGCTTTTTGAGCAACCTCTGTACGGTAAGCGGTTAGAAATTTCTGCGCTTGTAAAGCAGCTTTCGCGCCGTCGCCCGCTGCGGAGATCGCCTGCTTAAATTCAGGATCTGCAATATCTCCAATTGCATAGACCCCTTCAATTGATGTTTCTTGATGATTTTTCAAACGAATATAACCCGCTTCGTCCAGCTCCAGTTGATTGCGAAAAAGCTCAGAATTTGGCTTCGAACCAATGGCTAAAAATAGAGCATCGATAGAAAGGGTAGACAGGGATTTCGTCTTCGTATTTTGGACGAGAAGTTCGGTGACTTTGTCCCCATCGCCTCGGATCTCTTGCACAATCGTTTCATAAATCACTTCGACATTCGGGCGAGAAAGAATCTCTTTGGCGCGCTCCTTTTCTACAGCGCGGAAATTGTCCTTGCGGACAATGATATACACCTTGCGCGCGAGATTGGATAAGTACTGCGCTTCCAAAAGCGCGCTGTCCCCCCCGCCTACAATCGCAACCACTTTATCTTTGTAGAAGGCTCCATCGCAGACCGCACATGAATAAACCCCGCGCGAAAAGTAGCCCTCTGATCCCGACTCTCCAGGAACGCCGAGCATGTTTGGAGAAGCCCCGAGGCCGATGATGAGGCTCTGCGCTTTAATGGTGCGGGTTTTTTCTTTGCCGTCTAAAATCCCTTGCGTCGTAATCAGAAAAGGGCGGCTGGAAAGATCGACTGCGACCACACTCTCTGAACAAATGACAGCGCCATTTTGTTCTGCCTGTACGCGCATTTTTTCAGCTAAGTCCCACCCTGAAATTTCCAGTTCACTCGGCCAATTCTGCACGCGATGCGACTGTGTGATTGCACCACCCATCTGAGGTCCTGAAATAACCAGAGGTACAATTCCGCCGCGCGCGAGATAAGTCGCAGAGGTTAACGCCGCAACGCCTCCCCCCAAAATGACCACAGGATGCTCTTCTTCAGGAGCTGCATGTAAAAGAGAAGAACAGAGCGTAACCAGAGCTAAAAAAAAGTTTTTCATGGGAAATTCCTCACATATGAAATTGATATTATAGGAGAGAATGGTTAAAAATAGGAACTCAATCTTTTTCCAATGATACTCGAAGATGTTAAAAATTTTATCCGAATCTGAAGACCCTGCATTAGAAGAGCTTTTGGAACATGCGGGCGAGCCTGATGCCGTCCCTTTAGCTCCAGAAGGGGGGATCCCTCGTCAATGGCTCCCCGGGTGGATCCGTTGGCCTATCCGCGTGATGATGCTGCCCACTATCCTTTTAGACTTAAGTATGCAGAAAGTTGCCCGATGGATCATCCGCCCTCCCTATAAACAGGCAGGCACATGCTTAAAGCGGGGCAACTGTTGCCACTATATCCTCGTACCCGCTCCTAAAGGGATCTTAGGCAAACTATTTTGGCTGTGGAACACACAGATTTTAGGATTTTACCCCCGTAGCAATACAGACCATGAAAGCGAAGGGAAAAAAGTGAGAGTGATGGGCTGCCGTTATTTAGGGCAAGACGGCTTGTGCAAGCAGTATCGCCTACGCCCCACCGTCTGCCGCAAATGGCCCCTGATCGAATACTTCGGCTATCCTCGTATGCTCAAGGGCTGTGGTTTTACGGCTGTGGATCGGAAGTAGAAACAAGCTCTTCTGCGTATTCGATTGCGCCTTTTGCATTGAGCAAGCCTTGGCCATAGAAGCGCTGAGAATATTCAATCTCATCTGCTGTATATTGAGCTAAATCTTGTCGATTCAATATTACATGAGGAGTTTTACTCGCATCTAAAACAATCGGCGTTGCACCCTTCAAAATGCACTCTCGAATCTGCGCTGGCGAAAGCGTTGGAAATGCTGCTTTCAAAAGCAATGCGACTCCCGTTACATGAGGCGCTGCCATTGATGTTCCTGAAAACCTTTTGTAGTCATTTTCTGGAACAGTAGAGAGCACATCCGTGCCCACAGCAGAGATCGCAGCATGACTTAATTCTGCACCGGGAAGACGCGAAGAGGAGTTCGGGTAGAGTCCATTTTGCTGAAGATTGACAACATGAATCGTCAAATCTAACCGGTCGAGCAAATAAGCTTCTCGTGCGCACAGCGCGGGATCCTCGCTAAAAACGATTCCATCATTCCCAATAGAGTTAATGATTAAAGCATCTGTCAGCTCCTTAAAATAATGGTCCTTAATCGCTCCATGGAATAATTGATGTAGATTCTCTAATAGAGGCTTCACTTCAGTAGCTTTTGCCTGGATAATCTCAAAGATCTCAGACAGTAATATGGGATAACCCTGTGCGAGCGCCATTAAGGTGTTAAGCATTTCAGGTGTATGTCCATTACAATTCTCTATGAATCGGGTTAGCGGAAACTCTACTCCTAGAGAATAGTTCGCAATATAAATCCCTTTCTTATCCGCTTCAATTTCAATGGGCTTACTGATGAACTCAAGAGTTGCTAAAGGAGCTACCCCTATATGATCATGATCCACATGCACACTTCTTCTTGCAGCAATAATTCCACCGACATGTGATCCATGTTCTGCAACTTTCATCTCATGGAGAGTGCTCGCTTGAAGAGGGGAAATGGCCTCCTTAAGAGCTGGATGTGTAGGATCTATCCCTTTTTCGATCAAAAAGGCGCTGGCCCCTTCTCCCTTGTACCCCTGCTCATGTGCCCATTGGATTCCCATTAATTCGTGCGGGCTCATCTCTGCATTGGGAAGCAAAAATTGAGAGAGATCCGATTGATTCTGCCGTGCCATCCACTTTTCTTTTGCAGTACTGTGAGCGCTTTCCAGCTCGTGAAGACCTGCGTTTGCAGGGAAAGCAAAAGAGGCATCTCGGATCATTTCTAATGCGTCCTGGTGCATTTGAATTTTGGAAGAAAAAAATTCTCTCAATTTTTCCGGATTCTCAAACCGATGGCGAAAATCAGGATAATTGAATGGAGTGCGCGTTCTCTCGCCTCGCCCTCTGGAGAGCACATGCGTATCGATCGCGCCAAACTTGCGATCAGGCAGATAGCGCGTGATTTTTTCACAGTAGACTGCTGATAACTTCTCTAACCCAGCCCGTGAGCTGTAACGATCCCCCACTTGAATCAAAAGGCTCGAAATAAAATCCAATTTTTCTTGAATCTCTGCAATCCGTTGCACACAAAATTTTTGCGCTGCCCCAGGGCCGCCGGTCCAATAGGCCCGTTGCCACGGTCCTGTTTCCAATTGAACAGATGAGCCAATAGATGAAGCCATAATCATTACCTTATTGTAATTTTTATAATATGCACTAAATTATACATTAAGTTTATTAATTAATCAATAAACATGAATGATAAACATTTTTTCAATCTCGCCCCAGACCAAAATTCAGACATTAAACCCCAAAAAGGAGTCTATTGGCCTTATTCTTGCCTGAATGAATCACTCACAAAATATATATAAATTAATTGAATTCGGGCCCCACTAAAGTGGAGCTCGACCTTCGAAAGAAAGCAATATAGACTTCTCGCTTTAGAGCGCTAAAGCCTCTGCGGCAGATAGCGAGACGTTTTGCGAGGGCATAGCCACGACAGAGTCTGGCTTATTGACCATCTCAGCAATCACCTCGATAATTCTCTCATGGAATAAATTGGGGGGGACGTTTGCAAAAGAATCCTCAACACGAGAGCGCGTGAGATCTTCGTTGAGATATGACTTTAGGATATTTTTCACATCCTTAAACTCACGGATCTTATGACCAATGCCGTAGCGCACGACGAGATCGGAATTCGCGCGTTCCCAAAAGAGGGAGATATCAGTGTTGTCGACGAGAACCGGCAGCTGTTTTGCAATTGCCTCATTGATTGTTCCAGGACCGGGTTTTGTGATGACAAGATCCGCGATCGTCATGAGATCGGCTACTTTATCTGTGAAGCCGAGCAAGGTCATTGTATTGCCTTCATGCAATTTGATCTTCGAGAGATCTTTTTTCAGTTTTTCATTGCGTCCGCAGACGACAATTAAATGAGTATTAAGCTCTAAGCTTGCGATTTTCCGTGCATAATCGTAAGCAGTTTTGCCTCCAGCGCCTCCCATCATGATCAGAACGACAGGTTTTGCAGAAGGGATATGGTACTCTTCTCTTAAAAGAGTCTCATCTTTTTGAGCGATGAACTCAGGACGAAGTGGCAACCCAATCGTTTCAATCATGTCATCGGGGATCTGATATTTGCGCAAAAGATCGCGCGTTGTCGGCAAATCAAAGCCGATCGTGATTTTAAATTGAGGATCTTTTAATTTTTCAAACCCGCATACCCAATTCTTAAGATCGTTGTCGGTGGTAATGAGCAAATAGGGAACTTCTTTTTTACGCGCAGCTTCCGACGCGGAATAATTAACAAAAGGAATTAAGGAAATTACAAGATCCGGCTGATAGGCATCGATGTTTCGTCGGATGATTTTTTCCAACTTACCATGGTGAGAGCGAAAAACGTTTGGAGCCACATGCCGAGAAAGGAAATTTAAAGAACGGATCCATCCTTTCTTGATCATCATGTTGTAGACCACATCTTCTACAGAAGGAACACCCCAGATTCTGAGTTGATCGATAGGATAGATCACCTTAATATTATATTGGTCTCCGATAAGTTTTTGGAGTGTATTGCATGCAGCGGAGTGACCATAGCCCCCGTGGCTCGATAAAATGAGAAGCGTTTTTTTTGAGGATTCTTTTAGATCTTGGGGCTCAACGAGAGTCAATGATTCTGACTGAAGAGAGGGGATCGAAAACAACAACGCAAGAACACTGATGATAACTGGCTTAAACAAGCAAACCCCCAAAATTTAGTTCATCTACCCAAAATTCGTAGCATATGCATTGCCCCTAATCACGACAAGCAGTTTTCGTTAAAATAATTTTGAACCGCATTTAAACAGAGAAATATGACCAACCCGTTCATTTGTTTGTATATACCCAAACAACTGGAAGAATTAGGATTTTGGCAAGGAGATCCCCCAACGCAGCCAAAAACTGATTCTTCTAGTTGTTTCGGTATATACGAAAAATTCTTATTTTGGTATGGGGAAGAGTGTTGCAAAACTCAGGGTTGGTTGATATGCAGGACGGCGGCATGAATAAAAAACGGATAAAATGGTGGATGCTTTTAGGAGCTCCCCTGCTTTTTATTTTACCCATTACACACTGGGGGATCACCGGAAAACAATTTCGCTCTATTATAACTCAGCCCCAAAAAACCGGAATCACCACGCTTAATTTCTTTGATTCTGCACGCGAGCGGCCCGTCGTTACTGAGGTGTGGTATCCGATCGACGCACACATTGCAGCAAGTCCGCCTGCGGGGATCTGGATCCGCTGCGACGAGGCCAGAGACGCCCCTTTAAGCCAAGCTCAGAAAAAATATCCCCTGATTGTCATGTCCCATGGCAATGGCTGCGACCGCTACAACATCGCCTGGCTCGCCGAAATTTTAACTTCTAATGGCTATATTGTCGCAGCGATGGATCATTATGGCAACACCTGGAACAATAAAATCCCCACTTCTTTTCTTAAACTCTGGGAACGCCCGAAAGACATCTCCTATGTCATCGATCAGATTATGGAACATCCCTTGTTCCAAGACAAAATTGACGAAAAGAAAATCGGTTTTGCAGGGTTTTCCTTAGGTGGCGCCACAGGCATGTGGGTCGCAGGAGCTCAGATCAGTCACATCCCTTTAAACGAGATCGAGCAAGTTTGCGCCAAAGAAATGCCCGAGATTGTTTCCCAAGATGTCATTGCAAGCGTGGATTTGAGTGAGGTTCAGCATTGCTACATGGACAAACGGGTCTCCGCAGTCTTAGCCATTGCCCCTGCTTTAGGTTGGCTATTTGACGAAACCAGCTTAAAAATGATCGACATCCCCGTGTATATCGTGGCTGTAGGAAAGGATCGGATTGTACCGATCGAGAAAAACGCTAAAGTATTTGCGAAATCGATCTCTAATGCGAAATTGAAAGTGGTTCATAATGAAGCCGACCACTATGTCTTCCTTAATCGCCCCTCACTTCTCGGGAAGCGCCTGATGGCTCCCCGCTTTTGCGAGGATCCATCCACCGTCGATCGGAAACAGGTTCACGAAATGGTCGGCAAAGAGGCGGTGCGCTTCTTTGATGCGCAGTTACAATAATGCAATGACCGTGCCATTGCGCCCTGTGACCTTATCTCGCCTGTAAGAATAAAAGTCATCCGGATGCGTATAGGTACAGATCTTTGCAATTTCGATATGTTCTGCCAAAACTCCGCACTCTTTGAATTGCATTTCTGCAAGCGCCCAAAGATCAAAATAGGTGGGCTTAAGCTGAAACTTCCAGAATGTTTCGGGAAACTCCTCTTCGTAATTGACAAACTCTGCATGCTCGGGTCCTAGGCTTGGAGAAATACAGACGAGAAGATCTTTAGGGTTCGTCTTAAATTCCAATTTCATTTTGTCGACCGCAGCAGCGTAGATGTTTTTCACATTACCCCGCCAGCCCGCATGAACACTTCCCACAGCATGATGCACAGGATCGTAAAGCAGCGCCGCTTGGCAGTCTGCATGTTTGGTCATCAAGCCAATTTTCTTTTCTTGAGTGACGGCGCCGTCGCAAGGCGGCAACTCTGTAGATTGCGAAAGGCTCGTGATCTTTTTAATTTTGGCTCCATGCTCCTGCACAAGAGAAACCAGCGCGTTCACTCCTAAAATCTTGGTAATAGCTTCTTGATTGGCACGGATGTGTTCAGGATCATCGCCTGTGCCCTCGCCGAGATTGAGCGAGGTAAACGGCCCGTGGCTCACCCCTCCTTTTCGCAAAAATACCGCATGGCGCACCTCAGGAATCTTAGCTAACAGCTCAAACTCGAGCCACTCAATTTCACCTTGTTTTTTGCGATGCATGGTAACCTCGATTTCAGTTATGATCCAAAATATATTAGCTGAGAGGAGAACACTCGATGTCGGACGCCGCTTTTTCCCACGTCATCTTCTGGCAACATCCCCTCTCATCCCTATGCTTCTTTTCTTTTGCGATGAGCATTTTAAGCTTATGGGTCAAAAAAACACCTTGGCTATGGGGATCGTTTGCAGCGCTCGCCTATGCCCTTGCCTTTCAAGCAAACATAACAACGGCAGTCTCTGTCATTCCCATTGCGCTATTGTTTTTGTGCCATGGACTCTTAAAAAGTGATATTCAAAAAGCGGGCCGTCTGTTTCTCTTCGTGCTCGCCACAGCTCTTTCCTCTGCGCTCTTCTTCCATATGCTGCCGGGATTTCACAATTGGAGAATCGCCGACGCGTTTCAGCTCAGTCCTGACGCTTTTCCAACAACTCTCTGGCTCAACTTCGACAAACCCTTCATCGGTCTAATCCCACTGGCTTTAAGTATTCCGCTTCTCCGCACGCGGGCACAAGTCCGAGCGGTCGCTAAAATTGCGCTCCCCTTTACCCTTCTGGGGATCTTCGTCATTTTAGGGCTCTCTTTAATGCTAAGGCTAGTCACCTGGGATCCTAAAATCCCCACGATCTTCTTTCTGTGGTTTTTTAACAACTTCATCTTTGTGACAATCGCAGAAGAAGCATTTTTTCGAGGCTTCTTTCAAAAAGAGATCGGAAGATGGCTTGGAACAGGTACTTGGGCAAGTGTCGGCGCCATCATTGCCACATCGGTACTCTTCACCCTATTTCATGTCAAATGGGCGCCCGGACTCCCGATGCTAGGGATCGTCTTTCTTTCAAGCATCCTTTATGGAATAATCTATGAGGCGACACAATCGATCGAAGCTAGCATTTTCTGCCACTTCTTATTGAACCTCACCCATTTTCTTCTGTTTACTTATCCTGCACTCAGCAATGGCGTCATCGCCGGGATGAGCGGATGAGGAAAACAGAGCCGTGTCCATGATCTCTTTTCTCTCAAGAGGTGTCAGTTTCTCCACAAAAAACTTTCGGTGAGAATCATGAAGGCGCGCGGCAAAGGCAATCTCATCTGGAGTTAACTCCGCTGCTTGCGAGACAGGGGTCTGTAATGCTGGAATGACCATTTGAGCCCCAATGAGGAGAATCGCTATTGCAAGTGCCATGTTAACTCCCGGAACATCCGCTAGGACGTCTTTTTGGGGAAGGTTGTTGAGGAGTTCCCTCTGGTGTTATCTGATTTTGTTCCATGTACTGCAACAAAGCTTGATCGGGGGTCATCAGAACACCTGATGCATTCGGTTTTGAGGCTAACTCCATGATCGTCCGACGCTGCTCAGCATTCAGCTTAGCGCAAAAAATAGAACGATTGTTCCAATCAGTCATTTGTGCGGCAAAAAGGTTCTCTTTCTCGTCGAGATTAGAACAGTCAACGGGCGATTGCACCTGAGGTTGATTAGCAGGTCCAGAGGGTTGCATAGGAGTCATTGTATCATCCGCGGACACTCCCAGAATACTCAACATACAGAAAGCCATCGAATAGAGGGATAATTTCATGGGAGTTACCTTAAGTTATCTGTTTATTAACCAACGCCGTTTAATCCACGCATCGATGCTTACGCCGCCTGGACCAAAAACCAATAACACAAACAGCATGAGAATATAATAGAGAGGAATTTCAAACCCGTTGTTCGCAAATGAAAATCCATGCACCCAATGAACTGTCGCAATCGCAACGCACAAAAGAATGATCAAAGGAATGCTAATCAGCCGAGTTAACAACCCTAAAAAGAGAAGAATCACACCACACACTTCTGTGCTGACAGCGAGATACGCATGTAGTTTAGGAAACGGGATATTGAGCGTGCCAAACCACATCACCACAGAGTCAAAATTCTTTACTTTCTCCAATGCCGGAGTTAAAAAGCCATAGGCTAATACCCAACGCAATGCCAACAAAGGAAGCGCTTTTAAAGCTTCTAAACAACGAATCAACTTTAAGCAGATGTTTCTCATCATTGAAATCCTAAAATTGCATCTTGCGACAGCAGCTCTTGGAAAAACCCACGCGCCGACGCAAAGACATGTTCATTTAACGGCAACCGAAACTGCGCTGCCACATCCTCGATCGCCTCTTTTCCTGTACACTCACCTTGTAACAATCGCTCAAGAACCGCTCGATAAAACCGAGAAAGGGAAATGAAATGCACTTGTCCTGTTTTGGGATGACGGAAACAGAATAGGTGGTACTCGCCGCAAGGGGTCTCTGGAGGAAGAGGGCATTGCTGAAATACAGGATAAGCATACGTTTGAAACCGATGCTCTGGGTTGACATACAGAAAATCTTGCATCAGATCTCCCTCATTGCGAAAACTCTCTTTTTCGCAATTTTGCATCATATACACTTCGATTTCGATCCACTCAAACTGAACTAGATCGCTGAGATAAGGAAAATTCAAAGAAATTCCCCAGTTCTTTTCTCGAACAAAATCGCATAAGCCTTGAGGCATTTTCCAAAAACTCGGAAATGGGCTGGGATGAGAGGCAAAAAATTCTGTCACAAGCGCTTCCCAATCCTGAGCATCTAAGAGTTGGTGTGTCAGAGGATACGCCTTGATCAACGCGTTTTCCACCGTCGATAAAATCAAGTCCCTGTACACATGCGCTCGGTCTTTGGGCATGGCCACATCGACATCATATTGACCCGTTCTGCAAAACTCCGCCATCTTCCGCTGCGTATGACTAACAACAAATGTATACTGACTGCTCATCGCGCACCCACTGTTTGTCGACAATCTTCTGCAAAGCGCTTAGCTCTTCTTGGATCTGCAAAAAATTGTCAAAATTAAAATCTCTTTCCAAAAGGACGGGAACTTTTCGAGGAAGCCGCCCTACTGTCCACTCGAACAACGCATATACAGAATCAATGATCGGATTTCCATGCGTGTCAATAATTAAATCTTCAAACCGCTGCTCATGGCCTGCCATGTGCATGTAGGCCACTCTGTGCAAAGGAAGCTTTTCGATAAACCCCTTCGCATCATATCCATGATTAAAGGCATTCACATAGGCATTATTGACATCAAGCAACAATAAGCAATCGCTTTCTTGCAATACCGCCGTTAAAAAACTCAGCTCATCCATTTCTGGTCGTACGGAACTGTAATAGGACACATTTTCAATCGCAATCTGCCTTCCTAAAAAGTCTTGCACCTGCCGAATGCGTTCTGCCACATGCAGGATCGCCTCTTCGCAAAAAGGGATCGGAAGAAGATCGTACAGATGAGCGTTGTCGCATTTGCTGTAACTCAAGTGCTCTGAATAAATGTGCACGGGAATCTCTTGAAAAAAAGCCTTAAGCTGTCGAAGAAATGTCCAATCAAGAGATTCAGGGCTACCCAAAGAAAGAGAAAGCCCATGACAGGTGATCGGGAAGCGTTCAACCACGCGGTCTAGAACCTTGCGGGAAGCGCCTCCTAATCCCATCCAGTTTTCAGGAGCGAATTCGACAAAAGAGGGACGTCCTTGCTCGCATGTCAATATCGACTCTGCAATTTCACGCCGAAAGCCTAATCCCACTCCTGAAATCACGGACTCTTTCATTAAGAACCTTGCATCCCTTTAGAAGCACCGGCAGCTCCACATGTTCCTTCTGAACCTTTCATCCCCTTAGAAGCACCTGCAGCTCCACAATTAGCTTCCGAGCCTTTATTATCTGCACCGCATGTCCCGTCGCTATTTTTTTGAGTTCCATTGGAACCATTTGTTCCGTTGTTACCAGTCCCACATTTTGCCTGTCCGCATTGCCCTTGAGCCGGAGGTTTTTGCGCTCCATTTGTTTGTGCAGCAACTTGTCCATTCGATTGCGACAGGTTAGAACGCACCTCATCTCCCGATCCTAAATTGGAATAATTTAAGTGCTCTTCTGCACATACTTCATTTGCTTGAACAGCGCCGCCTAACATAACAAGCGTCGATGTCATGAGCGCTAAACTGATCTTTTTTTTGTCTGCCATGAGAATTTCTCCTTAAAACGCATCGAATGACGTTTTCTCCTTTTCATCTCACATTAAAAAATTAACTTCAACCACACAGATCAAAAAATTTCTTGCTCCATTTCAAAGCGATGCCTAGAATCCAAAACACAGAGAGGATGCCCCATGCCAGAAAGACCCGTTGAATGCAGCCACTGTCAACGCCCTATTCACGTTACCTATAAAGAGATTGTCGGCAACTCGATAATGTGTACAGAAATGTGCGCAGAATGCCCCATCCTACAACAAAGGCTCTATGGAGAAATAAGTGGCGAAGCAAAAATCGGAGGAAAAACAGAAGGAGAACCAGGCCTGTGCTGCGGTCATTGCCTCACCTCCCTTGAATCGGTCAAAATGGGAAACCCTTTGGGGTGCGCAGAATGCTATCAAGTTTTTGGAGATCTGCTCGTTTCAGAATTAATTACCACACAGAAAATCCCCGCTCGCTTGCAGAAAACACTCCCCACAAAAAAAACGCAGCCCATTCACATCGGAAGTGCGCCCAATCAGCCCACAACACTCACTCCCTCGAGTCGGCTCACAGCACTCAACGATGCGCTCAATGAGGCCTTGAAAAAAGAAAATTACGAGCAAGCCGCTTGGATCCGCGATCAGATTAAAGCCTTAACGGAAAAAACAAATGAAGGAAAAAATTAATCTTCCAGATCCGCTTTTAGAGCATATCCCATGGGAAAATGAAATCAATCCCATCTGGCTTGCTTCCTCATTTATTTTGCGTCGCAATTTAAACAAATACCTCTTCCCCTCTAAAATGAACGAGTCGCAGTTTCAGCAGACCTTTAATATCTTGCAAGACGCAGCTCTCAAAACTCTCATATTAGATAAGCCCGTCTGCCTAAAAGCCGAAGAGCTGAGCGCGCTCGACAAAGAATACCTCTTTGAACATTTTCTCTGCATGGAAGGGTTTCAAAACACGACGACAGGACAAGGCTTTATCGTAGATAGCACATCCCGATTTATGGCGATGCTCAATATTGAAGATCATCTGCAATTGCAGCTTGTCGACTGTAAAGGCGCTTGGGAAAACGCGTGGAACACCCTCAATAAAACCGAGACAACGCTCGGCGAGTCCCTTGAGTATGCTTTCAATCCCAGATTCGGCTATCTCGCTTCTAATCCCGCACTCTCAGGAACAAGCTTCACCGTCCATGTCTTTCTTCACCTACCCGCGCTCATTCACACAGGACAATTCCTAGACACCCTCACTAAACTCAAAGAAGACGATGTCACGATCACCGGCATGCAAGGAAATCTCGAGGAGCTCGTCGGCGATCTGATTGTGTTGCAAAACACCTACACCCTCGGCGTCAATGAAGAAAATATCCTCCATGCGCTTCACTCGATGGCGATGAAACTCATGGCCCTCGAAAAAACTCTGCGCACCCACATCCAGACAGAAAACCACCTAGAAATCAAAGACCTCGTTTGCAGAGCTTTTGGCCTTCTCATGCATTCCTACCAGCTCCAGACAAAAGAGGCTCTAAGCAGCTTAAGCCTCCTCTCCCTCGGTCTAGACCTGGGCTGGATCGCCGGCATCACCCATCAAACCCTCCACAAGGCATTCTTTACTTGCCGCAGATCCCATCTTCTCCACGCCCTCAATGAAAAGAGCGCGGAAGAGCACGACATCCCCCGCAAACGCGCGGAATACTTGCACAAGCTCCTCCACGGTATCGAGCTCAAGATTGCTGTTTAGCCGTCATTAGCAACCACATGATCCATTCTGCAAGCTCCGAATCGCCCGCGGCAACAGCATTTTCATGCAGATTTTTGATAACCCCTACGCGATTAGTGATATGGGCAATCTCAGAAAACACATTTAAAGCTTCGTAATAATATCCATTATTCATTAATACAACAGTCAATCGGATGAGCATTGAATCTTTGAGATAACAAATCGGATCTTTTGAAATAATTAAATTTGGAATCGCGCAATAGCTTACACCTAAAGTTAATGCTGCGATATCTGGAGAGTTTAAAATCTTAACCCCGAGAGATTCAACAGTCGCAATCAGGAGGTTTTTTAAATTCGGATCTCTGATTAAAGCGGGGTTATTTTGGATCTCACTGCAAATATCAGAAATTTCGCGGATTGCATTGGGAAGGTCATCCATGGCAATTCTCGTTTCTGCGATTTTTAAACAAACATAGAGGCGCTTTTCAGGGTCTGAAATCTGCATCGTCCTTACATTCGCTCGATCTACATCAATTTCACAAAGCAGACTCCCCTCCAACATGAGTAGAGAATCCTTAAGTGAATCTACATCTGTCGATGAGTCCACTGTCTGGCCCGCATCGAGACCCGTCTGTAACATGGCTAAAAATGGCAAATACTGAAAAAACTGAGGGATCCCAGCAAAAGGTTGAAGGCTTGTCTCCCTTTTGGTAATCGCATCAAATTGCTCATGCAAATCAAACTGGGAAAACAACTTTTTAAATACCTCTTTCAATTCTAAAGGAGGCGCCTGTTCTAACCGTTGAAGAATAGAAACGACGAGCTTCTTTTGAAATTTTTCGATCGCAGCATCATTAGGCAATGTCTTGATCTGCTTCAGCGAGCTCCTCAGCAGCCTTAACTGATCAACAACAACTGGATTAATTTTTTTCAGTTCTCGCATCATGCCACTGATGAACGAGCGCGTTTCTCGTCTCAAAGCCCGCGCTCTTTTTTGAAACGCGCGGTTCTGACTCAAATCCAGAGGAGATAAATCTTGAAGGGACGTATTCAAACATGCAGCCATTTTTTGCACATAACGATCTAATAAAAACATCTCCTTCCCTACAACAGCAAGACTCTCAGGATCGATCGAATCATCTTTTTTCCTAACGAGCTCGCGCAAACGCTGATATTCCTCGAAAATATCGCGGCACATCTCTTGCGATGCTAAATCCCTGTTCCCAAAATGTAAATGCATGAACAGAAATGAAAGGGAAATCATCTGGGTGCGCGTTTTACAATCACTTGGACAGACTTGATGGGGAACGCGTCGATGCAGCTTACGAACTTGGCTCAAAATATCATGCAGGACAGGCTGTCTAGGAGAATATAAAATCAATTTCTTCAGACTATTTTTCAATGCATCATAATGACTGAAATAGGTTTCAAGCTCAGGTTGAGATAAGCTACTGCTCTTGGGGTAATGACGATCATATTGATTCCATTGAGCTTGACACTCCAAGACTGCATTCTGTGTAAAAAACGACGAAAATACATGCGGTTGACATGGAGCTAAGATACGTTTAACGACCCCGTTTAACGTCTTTAAACCAGCTAATCGAGAATCGATACACTCTTTCTCATGAAGAGGCACACCACGAACATCTGAGAGCAATTCCAATGCTTTACTTTTTAAGGAAGATTTTAAGCTTCTATAGCAATAGAGATAATCCTGATATTTTTGAGCACCGTCTGCAATATCTCCTCGTGCGAATGCACTAATCAATTGCCGAGAATGCTCGATTACCGATGCTCCGACCACGCTCCATTCACTGACTGAAGAACTCATTTGAGAAGAAACAGAACTTGAAGACATCACAACCCCCATTTTTTTGGCAGTTGTTATAAGTAACCAAATCCCATTTTTGCAACGAAATTAATCAAAGAAATACTACATTATTTAAATGATAAATAAATTATTTAATCGCAAAGCCAGCGCACTACTCATCATTGACTTAATTAAATAATTACGCTAAAATATTACATAAAAAACTTTGGAATGCTCTCAAATGAATCCAGATTCTGTAAACAACGAATTCTACAACTCCCATGCAGCAGCATTCGATAAAATCCCCTTTGGGGACGTATTAACAACGCTCATTTCAAAGTACGTGACAAAACCTCGGAGTCAAATCCTTGAAATTGGCTCAGGACCAGGAGCTTTGGCCTTATGGATGACTCAGCAAGGTCATGCTGTCACATGCATTGAGCCCGCAGAAAAACCGGCAAAACTTGCCCGTAAAAAAGGACTCACCGTTTACACCGTCAAATTCCAAGATTACCGAACGGATCAGCAATTTGATTACATCTTCGCGATTTCATCCTTGATCCATATTTCACGATTAGAAATGCCGGCACAAATCAAGAAAATCTCCGAATTGCTCGAGGAGAACGGCCATGCTATCGTCAGCTTTATGGAAGGCGCAACAGATAGTTTCGAAGACCCTACTCACACTGGAAACATGCGCTTCTTTTCCAAGTTTTCTGAAGTTGAATTAAAAGAACTCCTCTCCCCTTATTTTTCCATCGTTGAATTTCGTAAAATCGAAGGAAAAAGAATTCATCAATCTTTTTTTCTCTTAGTTCTGAAACCGAAATAAACAATTAAATTGCCTAAAACAGGAGTCGAACCTGCGACCTTCGCATTACGAATGCGCTGCTCTACCAACTGAGCTATTTAGGCTAAAAAAAATCGCTACAATTGTAGAAAAATAACGGTTTTTTCTCAAGGTCAGATCCGCTATAATGGACTTGATGTGTATTTAGTGAGGGAACCCGATGGAACCACAAAAGACAAAAGTCACAGGGATTCTCCTCATGGGAGGAGAAGGGAGCCGTTTTGGCAGCCCGACACCTAAACAACTGCACCGCCTTGCCGGCAAAAAAGTCTACCAGCACACGTTAGAACAATTCTTGAAACTTCCCCAGTTCGACGAGATCTTGCTCGTCTGTGCAGCTCCCTGGTGCTCCGAGGTCGCAGAGGAAATTTCAATCTATCAGGATGCAAGACTTCGCGTGGTCAAGGGAGGCGCTACCCGTCAAGAATCTTCTTACCTCGGGATTAAAGCGTGCTCATCGGGCACTCAAATCGTCGTCATTCATGATGCCGTGCGTCCTTTTGTAACATCAGAGATCCTGCGCGCCAACATCGATGGGGCAATTCTCCATGGCGCGGTTGACACCTGCATTCCGTCTGCGGATACAATCGTCTATGCAGAAAGCCAAGACACCATTGGCGCAATTCCTCGTCGCAGCGACTATTGGAGAGGACAGACGCCTCAAAGCTTCTATCTTCCTCTGATCTTAAGAGCGCATGAAAAAGCGTTGAGAAATGAAATCACAAATAGCTCAGACGATTGCTCTCTTGTGTTGGGATTAGGTCATCCTGTAAAAATCATCCAAGGCTCTGAAAACAACTTAAAAATCACAACTGAGCTGGATCTTTTTTTAGCAGAACAAATTCTCCGCCTCCAGCCAGTAGCTGCTTCGCAAGGATCCACCGCTTCTCTCTTAGGAAAGCGCTATGCCATTACGGGAGCAACTGGGGGAATTGGACAGGCCATTGTGAAAAAACTAGAAGAAGCGGGAGCGACTGTATTTACGATTTCTCGCTCAT
The DNA here is from genome assembly GCA_020053915.1 of Parachlamydiales bacterium. Classification (GTDB taxonomy): domain Bacteria; phylum Chlamydiota; class Chlamydiia; order Chlamydiales; family Rhabdochlamydiaceae; genus JAGVMG01. Next base: position 18,533 of record JAGVMG010000028.1, read on the forward strand.
CCCCTCATTACCCAACTGACGTCACGTCGGCAGCCTCCACACGATTCATCTTTGAAGAGATCGAAAAAGTGCATGGGCCACTCGATGGACTCATTAACAGCGTGGGGCAACTCACCATTCGGGAGGTTTCCGCTTTATTTCCTGAAGAGATCGAATCGCTCATTGCCACCAACCTCACAGGCGTGATCTATAGCTGCAAATACGCGCGTGTTAAAGAGGGAGGCCATATTGTCAACATCGCCTCTTCTTCTTACATCCGCGGGAAAAAAGATTACGCGATCTATTCAAGTACAAAAGCTGCCGTGGTGAACTTCACTCAAGGCCTTGCGGAAGAGCGTCCCCATTTATGCATCAATGCCCTTGTCCCTCAACGCACAAATACGCCCATGCGCCGCACCCACTTTCCCGATGAAGATCCTGAGACACTGCTCGACCCCAATGAGGTAGCGGACGCAACTTTAGCTCTCTTGTGTCAATCAGAACTTTCGGGAGCGATTGCGGAAGTGCGCAAAAAATAGAGCTACTTTACGGCGCACCTTTAGGTTTGATAAAAGCTGAAGTTTTGCAATTGGCTCAATAAGCTTATTCTGCAAAAACAAGGGATACACATTCATCTCCGCCTGGAATGAGCGGCAACCCCAACGCTTCCTGTGGTGTCACCCAGCGGAAATCGCGGTGCTCCGCTCTTGCAATGCAGAGATGCGGTCGTTTCTCTAGTGTTACCCGATAAAGGTGTAAGACGAAGTCAACATTGGGAAAGCGGACATAGACAGGACGGCAGTAATTCAACGGCAAATCGGCAATATCAAGGCCGATCTCTTCTCGAAGCTCTCGAACGAGTGCTTGATCGGGCGTCTCCCCTTTTTCTAACTTTCCACCTGGCGCACACCACGTGTTCCCCTGCGGCTTATTTGGGCTGCGCAAAAGCATCAGAAATTTGCCCTCACATTCACAATAGCATCCCGCCACTTCCATTTTGGGATGGAACAGCGCGGGAGGCTCGGTATGAATGTAGTGTAAGTCTTCTGCGTTGCAGGGAGCAACTAATAAAACAGCAAATAAAGCACATACAAATTGAATACACACCATTGTTCACTCCTTAGCCCAGAAAACAATTTCGCTAAAAGGCCAGTGGAGAGTCTAACAAAGTCGTGAATTAACGCAAAAGCCTGTTGATTTGCTGCGTTAATAATTGCGTATCCCTCAAGCTTTCATTATGCGTTTCCGGAACACCAATAATGACCTTATCAGCAGGCAAAGGTCCATCTCCTGCGATGGCATAGGCCAAGCTCGTTTTGGCAGGGATGACTCCATCGTCGATCATTTTTGAGCGGTCATGCAGCAATTCGGGCTTGCTTACAGCTGCTGTCTGAATGATCACTTCTTTGGCGCCTTTCAAATCTCGTGAAGAGCTCGCCGTGTCGATGTTCCATCCGAAAAAACTCACAATCCATCCCGCGACCCGATTGGCAAGAACAGAAGCTGTCGAAGCAATATCTGCAAATGTGCGACTCTTCACAAAAACATATTTCACATCTGGTTTCAAAGGATACCCTTTCATGGCAGCTTGTGCGCCGCCGCCCATTGAGTGTCCATAGGGGATCACCTCTTTCGCGTGAATGAAACCAAGAATTGCGCGATAAGCTTTTTCCATAGCTTCCCGATTCGGAGGACCAGAACTTGCACCGACACCTGGGTAGTTAAAGACAATCGCATTACTTTTGAGTTCTGTCAAAATCTGATAAAATTCACGGTTTTCACCCGTAAGTTTTGCTTCATACGCCTCGCCATTTCCGTTCGACGCAACGAGCCAACGCCCATTGGCTAGCGTCGATTTCTTGCCTACAATCATTGCATCGATTTTATAAGGCTCGGATCCTGCGACTGGAACTTCAAACGTGAAGCGCTTGTACATCCAATCGGTATTTAACGGGATCTGTTTTCTGCAGGCAGTGAACGCATGTTGCGGATATTTTGATGCGGGCAATAACAGGCCCCCAGCAAACTGATGTCCCCAGCGGTAAAGAGCAATGGGAAACACGAGATAAGAAAATAGATTTGTCAAAAATTGCGAGACACCGTTTTCCCGTTCGACGGTAAAGCGCGCAGGAAGGGCCTTCACTTGGGCTAGCTCTTTTCGCGTGACCTGCAAGTAATCTGGAGTCAAGTAAAATGCAGACTTCCCCTCCACCATTTCTTTAAACAAAGCACAATGAGCATTTGATTGAACAGGACCTATCGGCATAAAACCTCCAATTTTTTGCAAAAATCATAACAAATCGATTAGATATAATGCAATTAAAGAGAAAACTGCAAAACGATTACATTAAGAGCGGATAAATTTTTATTTAATCATGAAAGGCATAGCCTGATCTCAAAGATTGGTTTTTACCGGAAAAGCTCTCAAAATTGACCTTGTCGAGGCTCATCCTCGCAGTAGACACACAACACAAACAACTGATTATCATTTAGTTAAACATCATCGTGTAAATATGCTACCGCAAATAGCATTTTTCATTGTAATATGCTATTTATGGATGAAACATACGTCCCTCGAAAAATCCTACCTCCCGAAGAAAGCTATTTCCTATTAGGTCCTAGGGGAACCGGGAAATCGACATGGCTGATGCATCGTTATCCTACAGCCATACGCATTGACTTGCTTTTAGGAGAAGAAGAACGTCGGTTTAGTAGCTACCCGGAACGGATACGTGATCTTGTGGATTCTATGCCATCCGGAGCCGTTCTCATCCTCGATGAAGTTCAACGTGTCCCTAGACTCTTGCCAGAAATCCACGCGCTCATCGAACAAAAAAGAGGGATCCAATTCATCATGACCGGCAGCAGCACACGCAAGCTGCGTCGCTCTGTTAGCGACCTTTTAGGCGGGCGGGCACTCCTTAGGCAAATGGGACCTTTTCTCGCTTCCGAACTCGGCAACACTTTTTCTTTAGATAAAGCCTTAAGAACAGGAATGATCCCCTTAATTTGGGAATCGTCAAATCCAGAGGAGCGTCTACGCAATTATCTACACCTATATTTAAAAGAAGAGGTTCAAGCAGAAGGGCTTGTCCGACAAATTGGAGATTTCTCTCGCTTCTTAGAAATTGCAAGCTTTTCCTATGCCTCCGTATGGACAACAACAGACATCGCGCGCGAATCCAACGTAAAGCGGCCTACTGTGGACAATTACTTTCAAATTCTCGAAGATTTGTTTCTCGCTTTTTCAATCCCCGTCTTTACCCGGCGCGCCAAGCGACGTCTCATCGCTCACCCTAAATTCTATTTCTTCGACGTCGGCGTCTATCGAATATTGCGCCCACAAGGAATCTTGGACAATACCCAAGAGATCGAAGGATGGGCTTTGGAAGGCCTTGTTGCCCAACATCTGCGTTCGTGGGTGCAAATGCAAACCCAATCCCATTCTTTATCTTTTTGGCGTACCCAAACAAAGCTTGAAGTCGACTTTGTCATCTATGGTCCTCGAGGATTTTGGGCCATTGAAGTCAAACGATCTGTGAATCTAGGCCCTGATGATGTAAAAGGGCTTGCCGCATTCAAAGAGGAGTATCCCGAAGCTAACTGTTTTATTCTCAATCCAGGAAAACGCCAAGAAATTTACCGCGGCTTTCCTGTGATCCCTATTCAAGACTTCCTTCTTAATTTAATCCCTGAGAATCCACTGCCTTTCACAGATTAAAGACAACTACCCCTCAAAGGTCAATGCTCCGATGGAAAAAAAACGCTGTTTTGGAAGTCAACCGGGCAAAGAATTTTACGCCGCCTACCACGATGAAGAATGGGGCGTTCCCGTCCATGACGACAATCGTTTGTTCGAAATGCTGATTCTCGAAGGCGCCCAAGCGGGCCTGAGCTGGGAGACCATTCTCAAAAGGCGCGAAGAATACCGCAAAGCGTTTTATCATTTTGATCCCGTAAAAGTGGCGCGCATGACCAATTCTGAATTGGACACATTGCTTAAACACGAAGGGATCATTCGCAATCGATTAAAAGTTTACTCTGCACGCAAAAATGCCCAAGCCTTTTTAACAATCATCCAAGAATTTGGTTCCTTCGATCAATATGTGTGGAGCTTTGTCGGCGGCAAGCCCATCATTAATCACTGGAAACGCTTCGAAGAAGTTCCTGCTCAATCTGAGACAAGCCTCGCTCTTTCCAAAGATTTAAAAAAACGCGGCATGACCTTTGTCGGCCCGACGATCATGTATGCATTCATGCAAGCAACCGGCATGGTCAATGATCATCTAAAGAGTTGCTGGTGCAATGCTCGCGACCAATAAGTTCTAGTACATAGTTAAAAAAGTTTTTGCTCATATTATTGGGTAAAGTTTCTTCAGTTTGATTCGAGCATCTTCGGTTCTAAACCGCCAATTGCATTTTAC
>JAGVMG010000047.1 GCA_020053915.1 Parachlamydiales bacterium
AATATGCTTCTGCTTTTGTCCCATGGCAATCTCCTGAGAAATGGAAACATGTTAAGCGAAAGCATGTTATATGTAAAAACTTTTTTAACTATGTACTAGTTTAACCGTTCTAACAAATGATCTCCTACTCTAAGGGCATTGGCAATGATCGTCAATGTCGGATTCACAGCTGAGCTAGATACAAAAAAGCTTCCATCGACGACGTAGAGGTTATCTAAATCATGTGCTTTGCAGTTAATGTCGAGTACTGAGGTTTTGGGGTCGGTTCCAAAGCGCATGGTGCCATTTTGGTGCCCGACTGCAGCGAGTGGGATCTTCTTTCCAAAATAAGTAGAGCAGGGGAGTGTGTGGTGCTTGATGCCGACATGGTTTAAGATTGTTTTAAGTTTCTTGAGCAGACGATGATGCCCTTCAAGGTTGTTCTCTGTGTAGTTCAAATGGATCCTTCCATTTTTTCCGACAACAACCCGATTATTGGGATCAGGCAGATCTTCTGAGGTGAGCCAGAAATCGAGTGAATGGTGCGCCATGGTGTTTAAGGCGAAGTTTGGTGTGAGGGGGGGAGCATCTCCCTTAAACATCCATTGATCGGCTTTGCCGAGCATCTGAATATGGCCTAACGGCAAGGTGGAATCAGGCGCGTTGTCGTAGAAGTCGTTAATCGCGAGCGATTTTTGGAACTGTGTCGGATTTTTTTCTAAGGTGAGCACGACAAGTGCCGAATTGTTATGGCACATGTAATGTCTTCCGACAAGATCTGAGCTGTTGGCTAAGCCATTGGGAAATTTATCCGAAGTGGAACGTAAGAGAAGTGCTGCTGAATTGATCGATCCGCAGGCAACGACGATGATATTGCCTTTGTAAATCTCTTTATGGCCATTGCGTTTCACAACCACTTGAGAGATCTCTGTGCCGTGGGCGTTTGTATCTAACCTTTCCACATAGCATCCGGTGAGCAGATGGACGTCGGGGTGTTTTAAGGCGGGCTCGACGCAGACAACTTGCGCATCTGCTTTTCCATCGACCATGCAGGGAAAGCCATCGCAGGTATTACATTTGATGCAAGGGCTATGCGCGCGATTCTGCTCGTCGAGAAGAAGTCCGAGTGGCAGAGGAAAAGGGCGGTAGCCTGCTTTTTCTAAGTCGTCGGAGAGTTTTTGAATGCGCGGTTCATGTTTCACAGCAGGATAAGGGTAGGGATCTTCACAATGGGGCTCTGTGGGATCGCTTCCGCGCAGACCATGGACGTGATACAACTTTTCCGCTTCGAGATAATAGGGTTTAAAATCTTGATAAGAGAGGGGCCATGCCGGGGAGACTCCTCCATAATGCAAGACATTTCCAAAATCCTTTTCCCTCATTCTCAGTAGAGCGGCTCCATACAACTTAGTGTTGCCACCGACGAAATAATGGGTTCCTGGCTGGAAGGTTTTTCCCTCTTTATCGAGCCATTCTTCTGCATTGGAATATCTTCCTTCGAAGAAAGTCGCTTTAGAGCTCCAATTTTCTTTTTCTCGGGGCAGGTAGTCGCCTCTTTCCAAAATCAGGATTTTTTTCCCGGAGGGAGCTAAGCGATGAGCGAGTGTTCCGCCTCCTGCTCCCGATCCGATGATGATCACGTCGTAATGATATTTTTCCATGGCTTTCCTTATCCGTTTGAACTAAATCCGGGAAATAGAGTCATTCCTCCATCTACGAAGATGGTGGTCCCTGTAATGTAATCTGCGTAATCGGACGCGAGCCATGCTGCGCAGTGTCCAATGTCTTCGGGCTCCCCAATGCGGTTATAGGGGATGAGCGTGAGAAGAGATTTGTACGCTTCGGGGGTGTCCCAAGCGCTTTTGTTAATCGGTGTGCGGATCGCACCTGGGCCGATGCTATTGACGCGTATCCGGTAGGGGGCAACTTCTTGGGCGATCGATTCCATGAGCATGTGAATGCCGCCTTTTGATGCTGCATAGTTGACATGGCCAGCCCAAGGAATGACTTGGTGCACTGAGCTCATGCAAATGATTTTTCCTGCAGCGCAGGAGATCTCTTTTTTGACACCGCGCCGTTTAAATTCTTTGACCGCTTCCCTGGCGCAGAGAAATTGGCCTGTGAGGTTAATGCCGATCACGGTATTCCACTGCTCTAAGGTCATTTTTTCTAAAGGAGCATCTCTTTGCAGTCCTGCGTTATTGACGAGAATGTCGATTGTTCCAAACTTTTTGTTCATCGTTTGAAACATTTCGATCACTTGAGGTTCATTGGACACATCGGCTTTGTGAGCGTAGCATTGCACGCCTTTTTTTAGGATCTCATCTACGACACTTTTAGCATTTTCTTCATGCGAGACATAGTTGATAACGATGTCTGCTCCTGCATCGGCAAGAGCGAGAGCGACGGCTTTTCCAATGCCAGAATTTGATCCAGTCACAAGAGCTTTTTGCCCTTTAAGGAATTTAATGCACGCGCGTGTGGGCATCACCACATCGGGAAGCTTTTCTTGAGAGTCAGCCATGTTATAACGTTTCTCCTGCTTGTTGAATGAGTTTTGCGACAAGAGCGGTCCACCCTGTCTGGTGGGATGCGCCGAGTCCTTTTCCTGTATCCCCATGGAAATACTCGTTGAAGAGCATGAGATCTTCGGAGAAGGGAGTTGTATTTCCATCTGCGGGGCGTTTTCCTTCTGGGTTCTGCATAAAGAGGCGGATCAATCGATGGGAAAGCTCGATCGAGATCTCCCATAAGTTCATCTGTTTTCCAGAGCCTGTGGGAAATTCGACTTTAAAATCATCCCCGTAGTAGTGGTAGTATTTTTGCAGCGATTCAATGAGTAGGAAATTAATTGGAAACCAGATCGGTCCTCTCCAGTTGGAATTTCCACCAAAAAGAGAGCTGTCCGATTCACCCGGCACATACTGGACTGTGTACTCTTTTTCTCCAACGCGGTACGTATACGGATGATCTTGGTGATATTTAGAAAGAGAGCGGATTCCATACTCTGAGAGAAATTCGTTTTCATCGAGCATGTACTTTAAAATACTGCGGAGTCTCTCTTCTGTTAAAATCGAAAGTAATCTTCGCTTTCCTACACCGGGATGGTAGACGCAAGCCACGTTAAATATGGCTTTGGGATGTTTTTTAACAAACCAGTCGACGCGCCGATTGAATGTTTTGAGTTTCTGCATCATCTCAGGTTCGAGGGTTTCAACGGCAAGAAGAGGAAGCAGACCGACAAGCGAGCGCACTTTTAGAGGGATGTATTGCTCTTCTCCTAAATGCAATCCATCGTAAAAAAAACCATCTTGGTGGTCCCAAAGAGACTCTCCTTTTCCCCCGCCGCAGCGGTTCATTGCAGAAGAGATTCTTAAGAAGTGCTCAAAGAATTTCGTCGCGATATCTTGAAAGTGGGGCTCTTCTAGAGAAAGGGATAAGGAGATCCGCAGCATGATCGTGCAAAAAAAGGCCATCCATGCGGTTCCATCCGATTGATCGATGTGTCCTCCTGTCGGCAACGGAGCGCTTCGATCGAATACGCTGATGTTATCGAGACCTAAAAATCCCCCCTGAAACAGATTATTTCCTTCGGCATCTTTGCGGTTAACCCACCAGGTGAAGTTAAGGAGGAGTTTGTTGAAAATTCCCTTAATGAAACTATTATCTTTTTGCCCTGTGATTTTTGCATCGATTTTATACGCTCTCCAGGCAGACCAAGCGAGCACAGGGGGATTGACATCGGAAAAGTTCCATTCATAGGCTGGCAGCTGTCCGTTGGGATGGATGTACCATTCTCGGGTGAGCAGTTCCAATTGACGTTTTGCAAAATCGGGATCGATGAGGAGGAACGGCAAGCAATGAAATGAGGTGTCCCAAGAACAGAAGTACGGGTATTCCCATTTATCGGGCATCGAGAGAATATCAAACGTATTCAAGTGCTCCCAATGGACGTTGCGCAGCTTTTCCCGTTTAATCGGGGCGTTCGGATCTCCCTCGAGCCATTGGTCGACATCGAAATAATAAAATTGCTTCGACCACAACAGACCCGCAAATACACGGCGCTGGATCCTCTTTAATTCTTCGTTCAACTTAGGACTTTGCACCACTGCGTAAAACTCATCTGCATCATGGATTCGCTCAGCAAAGAGGGAATTGAAGTCTTTAAATGGCTCTTGGTTGCGTTGAATGGAAAGTCGTAATCGGATCTCAACGCTTTGTCCGGGCGGAATGATCTTGTGGTAGAGCGCCGCTGCCTTAGTACCGGTTTTAGCGGGGTTGATAGCCGTTGTTTCTTTCTGGATGAGATAACGGTGGAAGGCATCTTTGACGAAAGGACTCTCATTCGGTGTGTGAAACAGTTTTTTTCGATTTGTTTCATTTTCTGTGAAGATCAGTTCCGGAGCTTCATCTGCGTAGAGAATGTAGGGGGTTTCTTGAGCTGGGAAGCATTCTATGACCGACTCTTGCGCGTTGCCGGTGGCTTGGCGTAAATGAGGTTTCGCTGTTCCCTCCCCCATGGGGCCATCGGGATATCCCCAACTCCAGTCATTGCGAAACCACACTGTAGGCAAGAGATCACAGACGGCGGCATCAGGCCCTCTGTTGTGAGCTGTCAGGCGGATCAAGATGTCCTCTTCTGAAACTTTGGCGTATTCGATGATGAGATCGAAATATCTATCTTCGTTAAAAATTCCCGAATCGCTCAGTTCATATTCGGGGTCTTTTAAGCTCCTTTTTTGATTTTCACCTTTGATTTTTTCATAAGGGAATTCGCTTTGAGGGTATTTGTACAGCATCTTCATGTAGCTATGCGTCGGCGTGCTGTCTAAATAAAACCAGATGTCTTTCGCATCCTCTCCATGATTGCCCTCTGGACCTGTCAGTCCAAACATTCGCTCTTTGAGAATAGGATCTTTTCCATTCCAAAAAGCCCAAGCAAAACAGAGTTTTTGATTGCGATCAGAGATTCCGCCGATCCCATCTTCATTCCACCTGTAGGCGCGCGAGCGTGCCATATCGTGGGTGAAATAACTCCAGGTGTCTGCCTGCGGGCTGTAATCTTCTCGGACGGTTCCCCAAGCTCTTTCGCTAAGATAGGGGCCCCATTTTTTCCAGGAAGCTGTATGAGCGTGGTAAGCTTTTAATCGTTCCACTTCAGCTGAAGAAGCCATTTGCTCATCCTAAATGCATCGTTTTCCTCACCCTAACGTAAGATAGGATTAAAGAAAATAATTGCATTTACTGCTCGACGACATGTGCTGTGCTTTTGTGGACGGTATTGAGCAAAATCGCATCATAAGAAGAGCGGTCGCTTCCTAAGTTTTCTCCGATCATCACAGCATCTCCGATTTGCCAGATGCTAAACAGCGATTGATCACTTGGACGGACATTCCATGTTGTGAAATCACTTAAGATGATCGTTCCCAGAAATGGGTTAATCGTTTGAATAATTACGGGACTTATTGTTGGCGGCGACTCGACAAATCCTACTGCAGTAGTGCCGACATCGACGTTAACGATGTAAACCATCGGTTCAAAGACTGGCAAGTTATTTTCTATGGAAATGGAAGCGGGGAAAAAAGGCAGATCTGTTTGATAGAAGATCACATTGTCTCCGCCTACCCAGTTTGCTGCGATCCCGGAATAGATGCTGTTGAGCGTGAATGTCGCTGCATTAGACATCGTTAATGACGTTCCAGACATTGCATTGATGGGATATTCTGGAATTGTGCTCGCAACGACCGAAAGAGGAAGAGAGCAGAAAAAGACTAACTTAGCAAGATGTTTTGACATTTTCATACAGTCCTTTTTTGATTAAACCTCTGTTGGCGTTTAGAACGTGAGTTTGAGCTGCCAAGTTCCACCTTGCAACATCAAGTTTCCATAACCCGCATCGGCGATGTAGAGGTTTTGAATACCAGAATTTTGGTTTCTCCAGGTTCCCCAGAAATACTGAGCTTCATAGAGAGCTGCGAGATCAATGGTAAAATGCTTTGTGCAGACGATGCCCCAAGTGATCCCCACTTGACCTTGGATTGCCGGGATGATCCGGTGTTGCTGATACGTGACTTTGGAGTTTGGAATTGGGAAGTCGGCTGCATCACCATTAATGTCATATTTCACTGGGTTATGCGCATGTCCGTAAAAGAAGCTTGCTGCAAAATTTCCTGTGATGCCAAAACCTGCACCGATTGCCATGTTTCCTTGAAGACCTAGCTTCGGGCCAACTCCATTGAAGTTATTTGTCTGTTTGATCTTGGCAGTAAAGAAAGCGCTATTGTTCCCAATAAAGTTATCGTACTTGATCAATTGGGTTTGATTGATCCATGCCCCAGCGACGCCAAAGTAAGGGCGGAGCAGAAAGCGTTTATTGAAGCATAGGTGATATCCAAAATCCACTTCTGCAGTATCGAAGTCCAAATCCCAAGTGCTATGAGGCTTTCCTCCACCTACACCACTTCCGCCCGTAGGAAATGGGGTGCCCACCCCTAAGACTTGAGAGCCAATGATAATAGGTTTGGAGCTAGATCCATGCGAGGTGTTATGAAAACGAGTCCAGTAAAAAGAGACATCACAAGGAGCTCCAATGAAATTTACCCCAGCTCCGACACGGAATCCAGGTCCCCACTGAGATGCCTGGTGAATTTCTTTGTTTTTTGTTCCCAAAGGCGTCGTTAACTCGTTGACGGACAAGCAATAAGTCATCCCTGTCTGATCAGGTTTCCAGAGTAGAAATTCTCCGCTAACAAAGACTGCATTATGCGGTTCTTTCACGTTGCAAGGGCCGCTGACGGCATAGGAGGATGCTGACACACAAATAAAGGAAGCAAGGCTTAAATGTTTGAGCAATTTCATCTGGGATCTCCATTTTTTCTAATTTTGAGACAATAGAAAAAAATGAAATATTAGTCTTTATTTTTTTTTGAAGCATGACGTGTATTATGATCTTAACATGCTAACATTCCGCAGTATATGGCTTATTTGTCCGCGATTTTCTCTGTACAGGACAAAATTTAATGTGATGAAAAGAACTCGTCGAGCGTGAATTATATCTCCCTAGGTCTAGCAAACTTAGGAGTAGCTATGCATCACGT
>JAGVMG010000002.1 GCA_020053915.1 Parachlamydiales bacterium
AGGCCGCTGTGTGCAGACACACAGCTAATTTTACGATCGTTTAGCCCCGGGGCTTTGACACAGCCGAAAGAGTAAAAACTTTCTTAACTATGTACTAGTCAGCAAGGAGAAAGCGATCACCTACAGAGGAACCTGGGATAAGGGGTCATGGTTAGGTGATGTGAAGAAGAACATCACCTACGATACCTGGAGCTCTTGGGCAACAGCTATCCTCTCTACTCCTTCTAAACCATAAACCGCTTCGAAAGATTAAAAGATACCGCGCTCCTGCGCGGTATCTTTTCTTGCAGAATTTTATACCCATAAAAATTTAGATTAGTGATAAGATAATCTCCAAAATGAAATTTTGATGATCCTGCAAGAGAACCTTAAAGGACAGCCCCTTCATCGCATCCAAGGAGATATCTATGAAATACAGTTGGTTCTTATTCCTTCTTTCCACGAGCATTCTTCATGCACAGCCGGACACGTACTCTAAGGATCGCTTAGAAATTTTCTACGATGATTTCTTAGAGGAGCAAGCAACCATCCTTGGAGCCAGCGGCGCAGGTGGTGGCGGAGTAACACCAACACCTCCAAGCGGCACACTCGACCCAGCGCCCATCTCCGGATATCTTCCCGTCGTGATTTCCAATACGACAGGGCAACCCGATGACCAGGTTTATGTTCTTTTAGCAGGACAACAAACAGCACTTAATCTTGAACAATTCTATTTCCAGCTCACCACCGGTGGTATCTTAACTCCCGTTTCTGCATCCTCAACAACTTTTTCCGTTAATTACTCCTACCCATTAACAAGCTTGCCCAAGTCCTCAACAGGAGCGCATGATTATCTCGTCTACGTTTCTAGTTTAAGTGGCGCGCGCTTTTATTTTTCGATCGGCTCCCCGATTTACCTGCAGTCCGATACGCTTGTTGGATCCCCTCCTAACCAAATTGTTGCACCTACGTATTACGCTTTTTACGATCCCAACTACTGCAATTTGTATGAATCTGTAGAGGTCACTTTTTTTCCCAGCGGCGGAGGCTCTGCTCCCGCAATTCCTTGGACAGCTTCTGTCAATACAACCGAGGTGGATGCATTTGGATTACCCGTCCGAATCGGTTACTTCTCTTATAGCTCAGCGTCTCCAAGTGCACTCACCCCACTCGTTCAAAACCCCAACGCGCTCCCCTCTGGATTTGGCGTAGGAGGATCTACGAACAACACAACACGCAGCGAGATCTTAGCTACTGTCGTTGGTGGATTGACATCGGAAGATTTAACAGGGCAAACACCTAAAATTTGGCCGAAGCTCGCCATCCCCTTCTACAGCGATCCTTATGCGGGCACAGGGCTGCAAACATACCTGCGAGTTCTTTCTCCTAAACAGAGCTTAGGCAATGCAGCATCTCCTGCAACAACAGGAAATATCACCATTCAGCACTTGCCAGCCGTTCAGCCAGGTCCTGTTCAGTATAAAAACTACAATTACCCCCCCTTTCCTTCAGATTACCTAAGCGCCACCACGTATGGGGATACCAATGGTTTTGCCACTGATCTCTTTAATTATTACACAGGCATGACCAAGCTTTACATCTCAACAGGAGGCGGGTCTCCCACTGTTTATGAAGGAGCCTCTGATGGAACAACGCTGACCTTCACCGGAATCTCGGGTCCTAATAACGGGCAAGTGAATACACTGACAAAAGCCTCTCTAAATACCTTCAGCATGTATTCAGGCGTTCAGCCCGTCTCCGGCGGGTCCGATGCCTCTGCACTCGGGCACTTCTTTGGGGATGCGTATACAATTGGATTCTTGGCTAGCCCTGTGGGAACACAAAACACCGTGACCCCGCCGAACATTCCGATTAACATTACAGATGCTGTCACATGGGAGCCTACGTTCATCAGTGACTATTATATCGCTCAGTATTCCCTTTTGGGCGGCCCTTGGATGGACTTATATGCAAAGATGCTCCATAGCGTCGCCGTTAGAAACAGCGTGAGCGGGTTCTTAAATGATCAGGGATTATGTTATGCCTATGATTTTGATGATTCGCTGGGAATCAGCGGCACCATTACCCCATCGAACTTGACCGCAAACAGCTTAAATCCCTTCCTGGGAATTACGTTGGGAAGTATTGATACGCCGATTCCTGATCCCTATTCAGATACCAATAGCTACACCGTTGTGTTCACCTTTCCCGGGATGACATCCTTGCAATACCAGCAAGGAAATGGCCCTTGGACACCCGTTGCCAGTTCTGGAGATTCCGTGGGTGGGCTAGTTTCTAATAAGACAAATCCATTGCGTATCCGCTACACCAACAATACAGGGCTGCACGAGTTTGTCGTGTATCTCTACTATCAGTTCCTACAGCCTGTAAATGCCTATACTTCCAACGAAATCAGTATCATCAACTCCACCACAATCACCCCAAATAGCGCTACTCCGACTCAATTCACGATTAATCTACTGCCGTAAAAACAAAAATGCCCTGCTTGAACAAGCAGGGCATTTTTATTGATATACTTCAAATCTATCGATTAGAAGCAATACGCAAAGTTGATGTTAGCACCATAGAAATCATAGGAGTTTCCAGGAAGACTCAACGAGACGCCATTAGAAGCTCTTGCTGTTGAGTGTCCATCTTTCCAATGCTCATAAAAAGGGCTAATAATGAGGTGGAATCGCTTGCTTTTAGTCAGCGCAAAGTCAAACGGCATCTCCACATAAAAATTCGATATCTGATCCGTCAGTGACCAGTTGGTCCCTTTCAGAGGATCTATTTGAACAGACGGGAACACCTGAGGCATCCACGTAAAGTTAAGCCCCCAGGTAAACCAAGAATTCGCAGAAAAATCTGTCAAAAAGCCAACAGGGATATAAAACTCGTTATATCTGAACTTAATCGAGCTTCCATTCTTAGGATGTAAATGTTGTCCAATATGGCGGAAACCCAGCCCTGAAAAGAGGGTCAACGACATGTTTTGGTCACGGGATGCAAACGTATACCCAAAGCGCTCTTGCACATCGATGTACAATAGAGAGCGTTTTCCTGAAGATCCATGGGTATTTCCTTCCAGCCATGTCACCCGTGCTCCACCGTAGAAATTGTCCATCGGCCGATAATCATACAAGCCAAGAATCCCTCCTAGGTCTCCTTCAAAATTAGCACTTCCATGCGGCTTGAGGCCCACATGTGCATAGTTACCGCCCACCTGAAAACGGGAAGGGTATCTCACTGTTTTTGGCTCTTGTTTTTTCTCAGATGGAGCTGCAATGAAGGGAAGCTGCGTTGTTTCTTCCGCGCCCATTGGCATTTGAATTCCAAATGGAGCAGCAGCCAAGTCATTCATATCCGCTAATGCAGGAGCCTTCTTTTTTCCGCCCGAAGGAGCATCTTGGGTAGAAATAGGCATCTGTTTTGCTTTAGTAGCTGCCATCTTTTTAGAACCTGACCCATTAGTGGTCATTTTCTTAACAGGCTGATTCTGATTGATCGGCAACGCTGGCCCACTTCGATCCGCTAGCGGCAACTGAATCCCAAAGGGAGTCGGTGGGTTTTCCTTTGCAGCAGCATTAAGGGCTAATGATGAGCCCATAATCAATGCAAACACTCCAAAACTAACTTTTGTTTCAAATTTTCTAAAATCCATAATCCCCCGAATGCGAAATTTTTCTTTATTAATTTCCTTTTATTACAAAACTAAAATTTGTAAAAGAAAAAAATAAAAACAAGTCAAAATAGGATAAGATAAATTAGACTAAACAGAAGAAAATTTGAGACTTGATGGCTCTGGCATGCCACCGGTTCGCAGCGCAAGGCTGCTTCACTTCTCGTCCATACAAAAGCCACACTGTGGCTTTTTCAATATTAAATTTTTCGTGGAAAAATTTGAGACTTGATGGCTCCGGTCTACCGCCGGTTCGCAGCGCAAGGCTGCTTCACTTCTCGTTCATACAAAAGCCACTTTGTGGCTTTTTCAATACTAAATTTTTCGTGGAAAAATTTGAGACTTGATGGCTCCGGTCTACCGCCGGTTCGTGGCACAAGGCCACTTCACTTCTCGTCCATACAAAAGCCACACTGTGGCTTTTTCAATATTAAATTTTTCGTGGAAAAATTTGAGACTTGATGGACTCGAACCATCGACCCTCTCATTAAAAGTGAGATGCTCTACCGACTGAGCTAAAGTCTCATAAAGGAAACAAGTGCTCCTCGGTTAGGAACACTTGCTTGTGTTGACCCCAAGGGGATTCGAACCCCTGTTATCAGAATGAAAATCTGGTGTCCTAGGCCAGGCTAGACGATGGGGCCAGTTTTCATTTTTGTGCCGTAAATATAAACGAGCCGCCGATTTTTTGGCAACTCCATTTTTTGCGCGGCGAGAACTTATTTAAACTGTTAGGATCTCCTTCTCCTTAGCTGTAAACAAGTCATCGATTTCTTTGCAAAACTTATCGGTGAATTCTTGAATACTTTTTTCATCTTTCTTCATGATGTCTTCAGTAATATCGCCATCTGCTTTAAGTTTGCGCACGAGTTCGTTGTTCTTACGGCGGATCTCCCGAATCACAATTTTCGCCTCTTCCGCTTTTTGCTTGCCCTGTTTGACGATCAGTTTTCGTGTCGATTCGTCCATCGGAGGAATGTTGATGCGGATGGTTCCACCTTCAGAAATGGCCTGAAGATTAAGGTTTGCGCGCTCAATCCCTTTGACGATCGGCCCTACGGTTTGTGGGTCAAAAGGTGACACGAGGAGCTGACGCGGTTCTGGAACAGAAATAGTGGCGAGCTCCTTTAAACGCATTTGAGCGCCATAAACCTCGACGTGGACGTTGTCAAGAATTCCTGGATTCGCACGGTTTGTGCGCAGGTTTTTAAGCTCTGTTTTAAAATGGTCGACAGCTGCTTGCATTTTCGTTTTTGTTTGATCAGGTACGCTCATCGATTATCCTCCAGTCACAAGGGAGCCTACGGGCTGTCCGCAGACAGCTTTGAGTAGATTTCCCGGTTCAAATAGGTTAAAAACGCAAATCGGAATATGATTCTCGCGACATAGGGCGATCGCTGTCGCATCCATGACGTTTAATTTTTGAGTCAGCGCGTCGGAGTAGCTTAATGTCGGATATTTGACGGCTTTAGGATTTTTAAAAGGATCATCGCTGTAGACGCCATCGACTTTGGTCGCCTTAAGCAAGATCTCGGCATTGATTTCGCTAGAGCGCAGCGCGGCAGCGGAGTCGGTCGTAAAGTAGGGATTGCCGGTTCCACCGACAAAAATGACGGGGATCCCTTTCTGTAAACAGTGTTGGGCATGTCCCCAATTATAGCGTTCCACACAGCGGTCCATGTCGAGAGCGCTCATGACTCTGGTTTCGACGCCTAGGGTAGCAAGTGTTTGTTGGAGAATGAGGCCATTGATGGTGGTGGCAAGCATTCCGATGTGATCAGAAGGAGTTCGAGAAAACCCGAACGCTTCTGACTCTGCACCTCGAAAGATGTTGCCCCCACCGACGACGATTCCAATCTGCACTCCGAGATCAAAAACTTCTCTAATCGCTTGAGCGATCTTTTGGCAGGCTGATTGTTCAATCCCAAACTTGAGATTGCCCATCAGCGCCTCGCCAGAGAGCTTGATCATAACCCGTTTGTAAGCAGGTTTGGAGTGGGTCACGGTTTAGCCTCCGACATTCCAGCGAGCGAAAGATTTGATCGTCACAGTTTTACCGAGACGTTTGCTTTCATTTTCTAGAAGACCGGTAACGGTGACAGAATTGTCACGCACATATTTTTGGCAGAGCAAGCAAACCTGTTCGCAGAAGGCTTTGATTTTTCCTTCGACGATCTTATCCACGATATTTGCCGGTTTCCCTTGAACTTGACCTCGTGCAATTTCCGCTTCTTTATCGCGAACATCTTGAGGAACATCTTCTGGACGCAAATAATCAGGAGATTCTGCTGCAACATGCATAGCAATGTCTCGCGCTAAGCCTTCTTGGCCACTTCCCCCAGTTAACACAACAGCGCATAAGATCTTCCCGCCCATGTGCGAATAGATCCCGACAGAGAGCTCTTGTGACTTTGGAATGACGATAAAACGGCGTACTTGGATGTTTTCACCTAAGCTCTGAATAACAAGCGCTCGATACTGATCGATTGTCATAGAAGGATCTTTACGATAAGTCTGCTGCATGAATGCGTCTAGAGTTGCAGGTTTTGTTTCTGCAGCCTCAAGAGCGACATCTGCCATGAATTGCTTAAACTTCTCGTTCTGCGTGACGAAGTCTGTTTCCGCATTAACCTCAACAAGAGCGAGTGCATCTTTGCCCTCTGCGGCAGCGATCAATCCTTCATTGGTCTCACGCCCTTCTTTCTTCACTGCTGATGCCATGCCCGCTTTGCGCAGGATATCAATCGCATCGTCGATGTTACCACCAGCTTGGTCGAGGGCCTCTTTACATTTGCCCATGCCAACGCCTGTGCGCTCACGTAATTGTTTAACCATTTCTGGTGTGACTTTACCGCTCATTCTTTCCCTCTTCTTCATCTTCGTCTTTTTGGCTCGCTGCGCCTTCTTTCTCATCGCCTTTTGCAACGCCGATATTCATTTCATTTTTGCGATCGATGACAGCTTGTGTCAACGCTTGTAAGATGAGTTTAATGCTCTTAAGAGCATCGTCATTACACGCGATGACGTAGTCAATCGGATCTGGATCGCAATTGGTATCGACAAGAGCCATGACAGGAATGCCGAGCTTACGCGCTTCCGCGACAGCAATGTGCTCGCGACTTGGGTCGACGATGATGATGAGTCCTGGAGGCTTGCGCATCGCACGGATCCCAGAGAGGTTACGATCGAGTTTGATCTGATCTTTACTGAGGACAGAAAGCTCTTTCTTCGTGAGGCCGTCTCCGCC
Organism: Parachlamydiales bacterium; assembly: GCA_020053915.1. GTDB lineage: Bacteria > Chlamydiota > Chlamydiia > Chlamydiales > Rhabdochlamydiaceae > JAGVMG01. Next base: position 6,909 of record JAGVMG010000002.1, read on the forward strand.
GGTAGTGATCTTCTTTTCGATTTTTTCTAGAGTTTTAACCGATTGGCGGATCGTCTGGAGATTCGTGAGCATCCCACCGAGCCAGCGCTCACAGATGTAAAACTCGCCGCATCCTTCAGCACATTCGCGCACGACGCTTTTTGCTTGTTTTTTTGTCCCGACGAAAAGGATCGACTTGCGTTTAGAAACCATCTCGCGCACAACTTCAACAGCGCTGCGGATCTGTTGCATGGTTTTTGCTAAGTCGATAATGTAAATTCCGTTGCGCTCTTCGAAAATGAAACGTTTCATCTTCGGGTTCCAACGGTGTCTTTGGTGCCCAAAATGTGCACCACTTTCGAGTAAATCCTTAATTGTTACTTCTGCGTTTGCGTTTGCCAAGCCTTGTCCCTTCTTTATTAAGTGTTGACGATAGCATCCTCCTTTATTCATTCTAGACTACCCAGAATGGCACAGGAGAATTTCGGTCTTGGTTAAAATTAACAGAATCTCAGAGAAGAGCCATTTTTTTGAAATGACCTCGACTGAGGTCCTGCATGATAACGAAGCGCCTGATCAGAATCGAACTGACACAAGTAGCTTGGAAGGCTACGGTTCTACCATTGAACTACAGGCGCTTAAAAAAATCTGAACCAGTTTTAACCGATATGCCCTTTTTTTCCAAGAGCTAAATTCGGTTTTAGATTAAATTTAGGCCAGCAATATCTTAGTGCTTAGGCTATGGACCCCAGTATCCCCTCTAAAGCAAACCGCGTTCTCAACGTGATTATCTTGAGCCTGTTCCTGATTCTCATCCGGGTATGGTACCTCGCGATCATCCAACACGACTCCCATGTGGCAGCAGCGCGCAAACCGCAGCGACGTTCTACGATTGAGAAGGTCGAGCGGGCAACGATACGAGACCGTTTCAACATCCCCTTGGCTATCAATAAGATACAATACAACGCCGCAGTCTGTTATGCCGATATCCGACAAATTCCGAGCGTCCGCTGGGTGAAATCCCCCGATGGGGTCCGCACCAAGGTCTACGCGCGCTCTACCTATATTAAAGAGCTCTCCGATCTACTAGCCGCAGCTTTGGAGATGGAAGCCCAAGTCATCGAAGATACGATTCATGGAAAGGCATCTTTGTTTCCACACACACCGTTTGTGATTAAAGAAAATCTCTCCGAAGATCAGTTTTTTCGTTTAAAACTCTTAGAAAAAGATTGGGTGGGGATCCGCACAGAACGGGGCTCTGTTCGCTCTTACCCCCAAGGAAGAACTGGATGTGATCTGATTGGTTATTTAGGTGCGATTAGCTCAAAAGAATATTTGGATATCGCGCAAGAAATTAAGGTTCTTCAATCCTATCTTATGGAGCGGGAATCGGGCGAAATGCCCGTTTTACCCAAAGGCTTTCAGAATCCTCTTGAGGCCAGGGAGCGGTTAAAGCAACTTCAAGAAAAATCTTACACCATTCACGATCTTGTGGGGAAAATGGGTGTGGAGAGTTATTTTGACGAGGAGCTGCGGGGGTATTTCGGCAAACGGATCCATGAAATTGACATTAAGGGAAATTTTATCCGTGAACTTCCCGGCTCGCGCAAAGCTGTCCCTGGTCAACGTCTCTTACTTGCCATCTCTTCGGAGCTCCAAGAATTTGCTGAACAACTCTTAGCTCATAATGAGCATTTTCGAGAAGTCCGCAATATGGATGGTTCTTGCGACTTAAGCGAGCCGTGGATCCGTGGAGGCGCAATCGTTGCAATGGATCCAAACACAGGAGAGATTGTCGCGATGGCCTCTTATCCTCGTTTTGATCCCAACGACTTCATCCCCACTAAATCCAGCGAACTAAAAAAACAAAAACACCATAACATGTTGCGCTGGCTGGAAAATGAGGAGTATGTCAGCGAGATATGGGATGGAAAAAGGCCCCTGGAGCGGGAGCGGGTTAATTTAAAAACACAGCAATTTTACGATGAAACTCTCGAGCTGAATTGGAGCTCTTACTTAGAAATGATCCTTCCAAAAGGGTCTCAGCTCATCAAAGCTGTACATCAAATTAATAACATCGGATCCGCTCTCACCTTGCAAAAAGAATTAGATCATCTTCTTGTTCTCTCCGGCCAATCAGACATGCGGGTTCTTTTGGCGGCGCTTTATGGGGAAGAATCGCACATCCCGTCGCGCACCGCGATCTCTGTGGAGGAGAAAACTACAGCAAGAGGCTGTTTAAATGAACATCCGAGAGCAACTCTCGAAGCGAAACAAATCATCGACGCCTATCTTCAAGGGATTCCTCATCATGATGATAAATTGCTTGTGATCGATTTATGTCGTATCATGGTTCGCCCTGAAGACTTTTCTTTAGAACTCGAACAATGCATTGCGCAGCAATCGCTTGCCGCTTACCGCACGTTGTGCCAATCCTCTGCAACTCTACGCAGCTATTTGCAAGAACACGCACGCGCTTGGTTTCACAACATCGATTTTCAAAAATGGCGTTCGACCCATTTCAAGGACTTCTTGAAACTCAAGCGCAAAGAAGAAAAAGATAAAAAACAATATACTCGCCCTTATACAGATTATCTAGAACAGATCGAAAAAACGCTCTTTAAAGAATTTTGGGAAACCCATCTTTGGGAATTAACATCAGCCTTTATTTTGGGCCGCGATCTCTCTGCTTCCTTGCAGCCATACCAGGAACAGTGCGCTCTTTTAAGAGAGAAAGATCCCTTCATTCTCTCTCACGCGAATAAACTTAAAAATGTCTTTCAAAAACTGCCCGAAGATCTTGCGCTTAGCTATTTACAAACAATGAGATCCTTTAGCGAGCTCAATCGCCCTCTCTTAGGGAAATACCGCAGCCTGCGTAATACGAAAGGAATCCAGCTAGAAAAGCATCTCGCGGCTGCATTTTACCCTCTTGCAGGGTTTGGATATGGAAGATCTCAAGCGTACCGTCAGTCAACACCTCTCGGCTCTGTATTTAAGTTGTTAGTGGGTTATCAGGGAATGCTCGAAAAATACGATTCATTAGGGGGAGAAGATCCTAATTTTACCAATTTAAATCCCTTAACGATCATCGATAACATTCAATGGACAGCGCATCCCGGTAGCAATGCTCAAGTGCTCGGAAAAACACTCGATGGAGAAACCATTACCCGTTATTACAAGGGGGGGCGCCTCCCTCGTACTCACCCAAATATCGGAAAAATCGATCTGATCGGTGCCATTGAACAGTCGAGCAACATCTACTTTTCTTTATTAGCAGCTGAACAGATTGAAGACCCTTCCCATCTCATTGATTGCTGCAGGAAAATGGGGTTCGGAGAACGCTCAGGAGTGGAGCTGCCAGGAGAAATCCGCGGGGTTCTTCCCAACGATCTCTCTTATAATAAGACAGGTCTTTACTCGTTTGCGATTGGACAACATTCGCTTGTCGTTACACCGCTTCAAACAGCGATGATGCTCTCTGCGATTGCCAATCGAGGGAAAATTTTAGAGCCCAAAATTGTTCAAGTCATCGCCGGAAGTCAACCTTCCTCAGATTCCAAAGACCCCTTCGATTCACCAACATTTGCGTTTCAAGACCCCTTGAATTTGATTGGCATCGATTTTGCTCTCTTTTCAGCAACTCAAGAACTCGAAAGTGCACCTCGGGTCTGGCTCTCTTCTCCGATTGTAAAACGCACCATTGAGATGCCTGATGAAATCCGGGAACCGCTTCTTCAAGGGATGCAGCGGGTGATGACGGGATCAAAAGGCACGGCGCGATCTAATATTATTCGCACGTTGTATGAGAACCCCGAAATGAGACAGCATTACCAGGAACTCAAATCTCAGATTCTCGGAAAAACGGGAACCGCGGAGATCATGTTCAAACAAGCGATCGATGCGCACTCCTTAGCGGAAATCCGCAACCACATCTGGTTTTCCGGGATCTCATTTTCTCCGGGGCCCAAGGATTCAGATCCTTTTAACAATCCAGAACTTGTCGTTAACGTTTACTTGCGCTTGAGCGAAGCAGGGGGTAAGGAAGCTGCGCCTCTTGCCGTTGAAGTGGTCAAAAAATGGAGAGAGATCCGCGCTAAACAAGGGAGATCTTCGCACGTTCAGTAGACAGAATTTTATCGAAATACTGGATCGTACTGACGAGGCCTTGCTTAAGCTGAACGTGGGGCTCCCATTGGAGCTCTTGACGGGCTTTTGCTATGTCGGGTTTGCGCTGCTTAGGATCGTCACTCGGCAAGGGGCAGAAAACAAGCTCTGACTTAGACCCGGTGAGCGTTAAAATCTCTTGAGCGAGCTCGAGGATCTGAAATTCCACGGGATTGCCGAGATTAATAGGACCTGTGAGTGAATCGGGACTCTGCATTAACCGCAAAACACCTTCGATGAGATCATCGACATAACAAAAAGAACGCGTTTGCGATCCGTCGCCATAAATCGTGATCGGTTGATTTTGGAGTGCTTGAACGATCAAGTTAGAAACGACTCTTCCATCATTGGGATCCATTCGAGGACCATATGTGTTGAATATGCGCGCAACCTTAATCTGAACTCCATGTTGGCGGCGGTAATCAAAAAATAGGGTTTCCGCACACCGCTTCCCTTCATCATAACAAGAGCGAAATCCGATCGGATTCACATTGCCCCAGTAGCTTTCGGGTTGGGGATGAACTTGGGGATCTCCATAGACCTCGCTCGTAGAGGCTTGAAAAATCGGAACTTTGAGCCGCTTGGCGAGATCGAGCATGTTGATCGCGCCATGGACGTTTGTCTTCGTCGTTTGAACTGGATCAAATTGATAGTGGATAGGCGACGCAGGGCATGCAAAATTGTAGATCGCATCAACCTCTACCTGAACCGGGTGGCAGATATCATGTCGGATCACTTCAAAATAGGGATGGTCGATAAAAGATAAGAGGTTATCTTTGCTGCCGGTGTAAAAATTATCGAGGCAAAGAACTTCATTCCCCTCAGATAAAAGACGTTCGCAGAGGTGTGAGCCCAAAAAGCCGGCGCCGCCTGTGACCAAGATCCGTTTTCTACTTCGATGTTGCATGGTTCTCCAGTATAACTTTAAACGGGATAGGGATCGCAGCAAACAAAGGCAGCACAAGGAGTCTCTCTTGAGCCTTCCCACTCTCGAAATACGCTTAAATCCTCTTTCTTCTCTTCCAGTGTCGTGACAATCATGAGATCTGCAATCCTTAAGAAGGCTTGCGCTTCTGCAAAATGGGGCTGCGCCTTGCTATAAATCAATACATAATCATAGCTCGTCTTGACTTTATTTAAAAAGGACTGAAACTTTGGATGTGCGAGCATTTCTACGCCATGCCGGCTAGTGCCGCCGCTGGGCAGATAGTCGTACGAATCTAAATGGCGCACAGGAAGTGGCACGCTATCATCTTGCAAGTAATGCCAAAGGCCAGGAACCTGATGCGAAGAGACGGCATCAAAGACATACTGAACGAGCAACACTTTCCCTCCTTGCATTGCAAGTAACTCAGCTAACCGGTGGGAATAATCAGGGTTTTTCCCTCCAATGAGTACTCCGCAGAGGTGTTTGAGGTTTGAAGAGATCATGAATTGAGAGATCCTTCGAAGCGTTTCCAAGTCTTGATCTCTCATCTCAGAGATTGCGCTATTGCAATCCAGAGAAAGAGTTCCTAAGCTGCGGTAACCGCTTAAGAGCAAGGACTCATGGGAAACGGGCATTCCGCGCAGGATGCCTTTGCAAAGATGATAAAAGTAAAAGAAAAGAGCTGAGAGAAAGGTTCCAATGAACAGATATAATAATAAATGGGGCGGCTTTGGATGAATCGGCAAATAAGAGGGATCCAATGCTTTTGAGCCGACCTGAAAGAGGTGCTGATCGATGTTTTTTGTCTCTGCGAGCTGGGTAAGCCCTCCAATCATGTGCATCCCCAATTCTTTTTTGAGCATCAAGAGATTTTCACGGCGCCATTTTTCAGGCAAATCTTCCATCTTTCCGCTAATCTCTTGCAATTTTTCTTCGATCAATTTTTTTTCTTGTTTTAGCAAGTCCATCGTTGTCTGTTGCAAAGAGAGAATCTTATCATCGATTAGTTTCGCGCGCAGTTTTAAGAGTTCAATGGTCTGCCCGAGATGATGGCCGATGAATTTCTTTTGCGTGACTAGAGCGTCCTTCAAGTGTTCTTGTTCTCTAAAGCTGCGGTTATTGGAATCGCGCAAGAGCACAGCGGTATCACTGGCTTTACTGACCATTGCGAGCGTAACAGGATCGGACAAAATCGTTGTGATTGAGCTGAGTTCAAAATCGGGATGCGCTAACTCTTCTGATAGGTAGATCAATTGGCGCAACTGACCTTGCAAATTGTCTCGCGTGGTGTTGTAGGTTAGATAAAGCGCCTGGGCCGTTTCCAGAGTGAGTCCAGAAAATTCCTGCATGCTCCCTTGTTGAACGAGAAGATTTTCTTCGAGAGCGTGCTGCTTATGCTGAAGCAATTGAATGCTTGAGCGCAACTGTTCAGAAAAATGAGTTCTATCAGAGAACATCTTTTGCTGAAGAGCGTGCTTTTCAGTGCCCGTGGCTTCGGCAATGTTCTTCTGCATCTTCACAATCTCTTGCACCCAAAGACCCGCTAAACTTTTAGGGTCATGAACAAGCGGAAGCTCTTCTTTATTTTCCCATTTTTCTAAGATCAATTCAGCTTCTTCCGACTGGCGCGCAAGCTCTAAAATTTCTTGCTGCAATTGCGATGCGGGTCGTACGTGTGCTGCTAACCTCTCATGTTCCAACTGAAGAGCAAAGAGCTTGCGGTCCCATTGTTGTTTTTTATCCTCTAAGACATTGACAACCATTTTGTTTTGAGAAGCTAAGGGGTCATCCTCTTGAGATTTTTGTGCGGCCGCGGCGGCTGCCGCCACCGTCTTTTGCATCGTTTTATTATTTTCGTCGCGTTCTTTGCGAGGGAGCACTTTTTGCGGGTTGTACGGGTCTCGATAGGTGTATGCTTCAACAGGCATCCCCTGCAATCGCTTGAGCTCTAAATCGACATCAAACAACTTCGAGGTAAATATTTTTCGGGGCTGAGAGAGCATTTCCATTTCTTGATAAAGGCTGAAATACCCTCCTGAGTCTAAATTATTCTTCAGATAGCATACATGCTCTTGAAGAGAATCTTCCCACTTACGGGTGAGCTCATTTTGCCTCTTTTCCAAATACGAGCGCTGATAGCCCATGAGCTCTTCATTTTCCTTCCGCATAAACTTCTGATAACTCTGCATGACCTGATTTAAAATGCGAGAGGCAAGAAAACGATCTCGATGAAGAAAGGTAAGACCTAGAATCAATTTTTCTTGTTTAAACGGTTTGACTTCTAAGCATTTGCGCATCTTCTCAATCGTATCCAACCAAGGATTCACGCTAAAGCAGTACATCTTATGCGTGCTAATTTGTTTGGGAAATCGCGTTAAAGTCCCTTGAAACTCACCCACTGAAAAAATCTGTGACAAGTTCCATGTACCGACACATTCTTTTTTCGCATTATAAACTTCAAAGCTCATTGCATCGATGGGCTTAAGATAGAATATCGCTCTTTTTTCCCCATCGTATTTGACGCGTTGAAACGCAAAAGGATCGGGATCGGCAATTTTCTTCCCCATTTCAGCAGCAATGTTATCCCAAGCTCTAGACAAGAGTCCCGTCAGCCAAAATGGGCTGTTCGCTTCCACTTGCAAACCCATCTCTTCAATCACATCGCGGAGCACTGTGCGCGATTGCATGATTGCAGAGGTTCCCGATTCAGAGGAATTCAGCCCACCTGCTTGAAACATCTCTTTCAAACGCAGGGCTGTTTCATTCGCCTGAGGAGCCTGTTTGAATGAAGCTTGAGCCATGTATTTGGGCTCCCTACATAACAAAAGGCAAAAGGTAACGGTAACACAGAACAAGACGACCCGTTTCATCTGAAAACGAATTTTATAAAACAGGCGTTTGAGATCGGAAATTCCGATTACAATGTCATCTGAAGAGTTTGAGATCATGAGGCTATCCCGCTATTTGAAAATGATGATTTTTGGAGTTTTTTTTTCGCCTGGTTAGAAGGCGCTTTGCAGGACATACTTGCATATGGAGGCTCAAAAAGCACATTTGATAAGTAGTGGGCTAGTCTCATGGGCTTATATCAATTCCTTTGATTCCTTTCGAAATCAGTTCAAGTGCTATAAATGTGGGAAGTAATTGATTGACAAACCGATTCCATTCGGTCATTGGGGTCGCTGCTACATAGACAATGTCCCCTGGAATGAGCAACATACTGTCGTTCGGCAAACGCACGACATGTTCCCAGTTTAACGTATAGATCTTGGGATGCTGGATGTTGCCTCGGATCACTTGGATATAAGAGCGATCGCCTGCTGTCGTAATGCCTCCGGCTTCTGCAAGAGCTTTGCGCAGTGTCATAAATCCATCGGGAATGTCCACTACGCGTTCTTTTCCCACTTCTCCCAAAACCATCAATGTGGAAGCAGAAGGATCTGCGATATAAACCTTATCGCCTCCGCGCATCACGACATTCTGTCTCATATCTCCTTCTTTCAAGAGCTTGAAGAGATCGACAGAAAGCATCTCGTTATTTCGAACGACGTAACTTTTAAAGAGGTTGGCATTTGTCGGGACCCTTGCCACGGCAAGCGTTTCAAATAAGCGAAGTCTACCATCAACTGGAACGCTCGGAACAGCGACAAGACCAGCTAATTCTACCTTCCGCTCGATCCTGTCTTTGAAAGAGAGGAACACATCGATATCCCGAATTTGCTCGCGGTAACGGTCCTGGATCAACGTACGTGCCTCAGGCAAAGTCAAATTGAGCACGCGAACAGAGGGTAGATCGGGAAGATCCAACACCCCGTTATGCACTGTAAAGCCTACAGTTCCACCGATCAACCTGATCGCTTCTGTTAAATCTGTTCGCGAAGGATGATAGAGCGCAATTTGCAGGACATCCCCATCGTTGATTGTATCTTGGTAATCCTCGAGCAAATCCGAGGTCAATTCCTCGTTGGATTTGCCTTCCATTTGAAGGATCGAGAATTTTCCTTCCCGGATGCGATAAGAATCCATTACGAACTCATCCGCTCCCAAAACATCGCTTCCGCGATAGGGTGCGTTCGTGCATGAGCTGAACCCTGCCACGAGAAGGGCGCCGAGGAGGAGTCTCAAAACTGCAGTTGGCAAGGACATAAGAGCCCGTTTCAAAACTCCAGCATCCAGGTCCCTTCTGACGAAAGCAAGCTCGCAGAGGGTTGATGAGGAGGAAGGGATGCAACCCGTTTCAAAAACGCAGTTTTGCTGAAAGCTAAAGTTTTGCAACTGGCTCATAAACTCATCATTTTGTTAAATTGGAAATCATCGGCACCGGATGGTAATTTTTCAAGCAAATACTTATGAGACAGCAATAATGTCCCCAAAACGAGTTCTAGTGACCGGCGCTGCCGGATTTATTGGCTTCCATACCGCTTTAGCTCTCAAGGCGCGAGGAGATTTTGTTATTGGGTGTGATCTTTTTAACGACTATTACGATCCCAACTTAAAAAAAGCGCGCGCCGAGCTGCTGCATCAACAGGGAATCGAAGTTCAAAAGGTTGACATTTGCCATCCACTTGCCATCGAATCCTTGCTCGCCTCTCATGAGATCACTCACGTTTTACATCTCGCTGCACAAGCGGGAGTGCGTCATTCGATGGAACATCCAGAGTGTTATGTTCACAGTAATTTGAACGGGTTTATTCACATCCTAGAAGCTTTAAAACGCTTCCCCGGCGTCAAACTGATTTACGCCTCCTCTTCCTCTGTGTATGGAACAAATTCCAAGATCCCATTTGCAGAGACCGATCCCACCGATCATCCCGCCAGTTTTTACGGTGCTACAAAAAAAAGCAATGAAATAGCTGCCGCTTCCTACCACCATATCTACGGCATCCCCTGTACTGGCTTGCGGTATTTTACAGTGTATGGTCCCTGGGGAAGACCCGACATGGCCTACTTTTCGTTTACGCGAGCGATTCTTCAAGGCACTCCCATTCCTGTTTACGGTGAAGGAAAACTCGAAAGAGACTTTACGTTTATAGACGACATCGTCGCAGGAACAATTGCCGCAATCGATCTGGGCGCCCCTCTAGACATCTTCAATCTCGGCAATTGCCGACCGCAAAGCGTGTCGGAATTGATTCAGCAACTGGAAATGTTGTTAGAAAAAAAAGCACACATCGAGTTTCAGCCAATGCCGCGCGGCGATGTTCCAATCACCTACGCAGACATCTCAAAAAGTCAAAAAATTCTCAATTTCGAACCTAAGACTACTCTCAAAGAGGGGTTATCTCATTTTATTGACTGGTATCTCTCGCACTACGTATCAGCAAAGACGTCCGCTTCATTGCAAGAACAGCGGTAAATGCTAACGAGGCTGTGACGATTAGATACAGAGCTGGTCCAAATGCCCATCCTGTTTTTTGAAAAATCCATAAGCTCACAGCAGGACCTGGCGAACCGATAAGCTGCGAGCCGATCGCCGTTCCTAAAGAAATGAGAGTGTAGCGATGTTCGCGGGGAACCAACTCTAACACCCACGCATGCCAGGGCGCTGCAAAAGCAACGCCAAGCACAATCAAACTGACGCGAACAGCAATGACAGTAGGGAGCGCAGCATCGGGGAGCAAAAGAAAAAGAGGAACCGCCAGAACAACGCTTAAAAAAGCGGCGCTCAGCATCACGGTCTCTTTTGAAAAACGCACTGCGAGATACCCAAAACACGGCAATAAACATAGATCTAACACTAGCAAATACGTGTTCCAATGCATCACTTCTGCTTTTGTAAAGGATGTGATGAGCGGAATGTATCCGTGCATCAGCGTGATGGCCTGAGAATAGGTCGTGGATGAAAATCCCGCAGCGCACGCAATCGCACAGAACACTGGAAAATAAAGGCGAAGCAGTTGTTTCAACGAATGAGAATTCTTTTCAGAGCGCACCGCTTTTTCATCGGAGACAACTCCCATGCGCAAAAACAAACCCACGACAGCCGTACCAGATCCTGCGAAATATAAATAACGCCACCCCTCTTCAATCCACCCACACCCTGCCATCCAAGCAACTCCTCCACATGCAAGCAAAATCCCTGCGATTGACGAAGCGCCATAAAGACTGCTCATGAGGCTCTTATTGCGAGACTGCACTTCTTCCAAGATAAAAATCGCTCCTCCGGAGGTCTCCCCTGCGATGCAAAAACTTTGTAATCCCCGCAGTAATCCTAACAAAACAGGCGCCCAACGACCCGCTGTCGCAAAGGTGGGCAACAACCCCATGGAGGCTGTAACAAGCGCCATTAAGCCCAGCGATAGACAGAGCGCAGGCTTGCGACCGCGCGTGTCCCCGATCCATCCAAAAAATAACGCCCCCAATGGACGCGCTAAAATGCCAAGCGTCATTATCCCATATGTTAGAATGAGTCCTGTCAAAGGATCATAATTGCTAAAAAAAAGAGGCGAGAGAAAAGGGGCGAGAAATCCAAATAACGCGATGTCGTAATGCTCCAGGATATTTCCAATCATCCCAGCACAGTAATGACGACGCGAAAAAAGAGGAGCGGTTTTCATAGGTGTCCTATCAAATATTCAAGGATCACCTAAAGACGCGAGAATTGCGACTCGCAACTTCACACTCCATACGCTGGTATTACCCAGATCATGTCATGAGGGTTAAACTCTAGAGAGAGTTCTTTCAGCCGTAAGGCACCCCTGGTGATTGGCATCAATGGTAAACTGGGCGTCATCTTTCCCTCAACTCAAAAATTGTCTTGTCAAAATAAGAAAAATTTTAGACCTTGAGGGACAACTTGATACACACTCAGGACCCTATGCTTCAGAAAACGCTCTTTCTTGCCTTACTCACCTTCCTTCCTCTTGCCGCTTTCAGCAAAGACAAAGAACAGGGGCCCGATCACTTGATGGTGGGACCTGGTATTTTCGATGTAGATAAAACCTATCCTAAGTTTTTAGCACACCTCGAATACCGCTGGGACGTCAACTGCCATAACGTCCGTCCTCTTGTCGGTTTTTTTATTACGACCAATCAGGGCGTTTATGCCTGCGGCGGAGTGGCGTATGATATTTTCATCGGGCCACACTTTGTAATTACGCCCAGTTTTGCAGCGGGTGTTTTTGCGCATGGGTGGGGGAAAAATTTAGGTTTTCCGATCAACTTCCGCTCTGCAATGGAAATGGCCTACGTTTTTAAAGACAAAGGCAGAGTCGGCGCGCAATTCAATCACATTTCCAATGCGGGAATGCTGCACAGAAACCCAGGAGCCAATTCCTTGATTTTCTACTTCGCTGTTCCCTTTTCCAATGTGAAACAAGCTAAAAAGTAAGACATGGAAAAAGCAAAAATTCATCACTGGAAGCTGCGTTTGAGCATCGCTCTTCTGATGCTCATTCTCGCGTTTATTGGTGTGATCGTTACTGATATCTATCAAGATGGCGCTTGGCGCTACTGGCAAATCATTTCAATTGTCTACGCAGTCCTCAGCTTAAGCTTAAGTTTCTATCTCAAAAAAATGGGATGGAGCAAGGCTTTTTGGACGATTTGGCACGAATTATTTCATTGGATAGGACTGGTGCTCGCTATTTTCGTCGTCGCCTATTTCGTCGACACAGGAATCATGGGGAGATTTCAAAGTGGACTTGCTGTCCTGACTTTACTCGCTCTCGCGACGTACCTCGCCGGGATCTACATCGAAGCCACTTATATCCCTATCGGAGTACTCCTCGGATTTTTCGCGGCAGGCACGGCTCTGTTTCAAGCGTATATCTATTCGGTAATTCTCCCCTTAACGATTGTGGGAGCGCTCATCGTCGGCTGGATCGTCTACCGCAGCCGGTTAAAAGATTAACGGCGATTTTTCCATGCCTCTACTGTCATCCGATATAGAACATGTCTTCTCAATGGATGGCCTTCTGGAATTTTTGGATAATCAAAATCGTCTTTAGAGTTCCGATGCATACCCAGTTTTTCCATGACGCGCCTGGATCGAAGATTCGCTGGAACTGTGATTGAAACGATTTCATCCAGCTTCAATGTCTCAAAACCATACTCGAGCGCAGCTCTCGCTCCTTCTGTTGCATACCCTTGCCCCCAAAATTCTGGAAGCAAACGCCAACCCACTTCAATTGCCGGAGTGAAGTGTGCCTCAAAGCCAATGGGCCAAAGACCGATCCAGCCGATGAAGTCGGAGATGTTTGGGACAGAGACTGCCCAAAGCCCCCACCCATGGTCTTGGATGTGTTGCGTATACACTTCCATGCGAGCAGCGCTTTCTTCGCGCGTCAAAGAATTCAGAAAAAATTCCATCACTCGAGAATCCGCATTTAGCCTCGCGAGAGAATCCAAGTCTTCTTCCCGCCAAGGGCGCAGGATTAATCGTTCCGTAGTAATCGTGTTGTCTAAGACCATATTATTCAGAAATTTGAGTGATGTTTACGAGCCATTGTAGCACTGCAATACGTGGATTTCTATGAAAAAATGAATAGCCAGCAAGGCCAGCCGAATCATTATAAAACTAATAATCAACTGCTTACGAAAACCACTCTGTAAAACATTCATTTTAAAATAATTATTCACACATCCTTAACGTTATTCGGAAATAAAATTTTATATCTAATTGAAAAGAAAGAAATTAGATGATATAATTCCGTCTTTAACAATGGAGAATATTAATATGCCAAAAATCAATCCTAATTATTTAAAAGACGCGATTTTAGAATATAAAAAAGAAACAAAACGGAAGGGACGTGATCCTCAAGGTCGCTCCTATGTCTCATCGCCCGAGTGTCGAATGTTAAGAGCTCTTCTTTTAGAAACTCTTGATCAGGGCAAGCAGATGTTAACGACACTCCATTGTTTTATACAGCGACCGCATCTAGAAAAGATAATTCATGAGTTAACACCTATTATTGCCTACGATTTAGGGAAGCGATATCCTGAACTGTCTTATACACAACGTGACGAACAGGCGAAACAATTTTCGCACACTTTTGTTAGAAACTATTCCGATACTTGTCATTATTATGGAAAAAAGCTGACTCCTCAAATCCGCGCAGTTGCCGAAATTCGACAGAAATTCATCCAGTCTGAAAAACCGTTATCTTATTTACAAAGAGGAAAAATACGCGTACTACGCTTCGAGACAGTCCCTTTATGTCATCACTTAATGAGTGAGTGGACGAAGTTCACCGCAACGATTATGCAAAACAAGGAAGCCATGCGACAAAATAAACCACTTGATCGACTTGGAATCTTGAAATTTAATGAATTGGTACAGCACGGAACCCGTAAAATTTGATAAGGAAGTTAAAGCCTTACCTGTCTGCGCCAAAAGCGAGCGGCAAATAGATCAATAGATCTGAGGCGTTAAGGCAATAAGAGGTGAGCTCTGTAACTGCAATCTCACCGGCTCTACCATGGAGCGCGACAGCGAGGATAGCGCCTTCCCAAGGATCCATGCCCTGGGCGATCAAGGCTGCCACCATGCCGGTGAGTACGTCGCCAGAGCCAGCTGTCGCCATTCCGGGATCGCCGCACGTGACGATCATCGGTTTTTTCCCAGGATGGAAGATCACTGTCGGTGCGCCTTTAAGAATGAGGGTGACTTGTTTTTTCTCGACATATTCTTGAACGTCTGAAAATACAAACGTATCGGTCTCTTTAAAGCCGCTGAGCAAGTGTTTCATTTCGCCATGATGCGGGGTGAGCACAGAATGCTCGGGCAGTTTCCACGAGGGAGACTCACCGAGAAAATAGAGGGCATCCGCATCAATAACGCACGGGATTTTCAAATGAGACAGGAGCATTTTAATCGCTTTTTTCGATTCCTTGTCGCGTCCCATTCCGGGGCCGATAAAGACGGCTTTCGCGCGTTTAGCTTCTTCGAGAATCCTCTCATCATCTTCCCTGTCCCATCCTTCACGGATGAGCTCGTAGGGAGCCGCACTTAAATCCACTTCCATTCCTTGCGGGTAAAAGAGGCGAACGATCCCAGCTCCGCTTTTCAATGCAGCGGTGCTGGCAAGAAGCGCAGCGCCGGGCATGTTGGGAGATCCCGCAATTCCAAGCACATAGCCCGCTTCATATTTATGGCGCGTGCGGTGCATCGGAGGCAAAAGATCAGGCATCGTTTCATCGAGAAACAAAAAACTTTCTGTCTTGGCGCTTTCAATATAAGAGTCCTTGAGGCCAAAGGAAGCGCCTTGCAACTCTCCGATGTAGTTCCAGCCTTCTCCGATAAAAAATCCGATTTTAGGAAGACCGAGATAAATGGTGAGATCGGCGTGGATGGCCACCGTTTCAACAGCTCCTGTATTGCCGTTTACGCCGGACGGAATATCGATAGCGATAATGGGCAAG
The DNA here is from genome assembly GCA_020053915.1 of Parachlamydiales bacterium. GTDB lineage: Bacteria > Chlamydiota > Chlamydiia > Chlamydiales > Rhabdochlamydiaceae > JAGVMG01. Next base: position 22,345 of record JAGVMG010000002.1, read on the forward strand.
CGGCATTCATTGGCAGCGACAATCGCTTGTGCTAACACCCCTTCTGCTTTTCCGTGAAAGCCTGTACCCACAAGCCCGTCGAGGATAATCCCCTGTGGCTCGAAATGAAAGGCCTGCTCGCTACGGACAAAGTGAACCTTGCCGCCCGCTTGGGTAAAACGCTCGTGCATTTTGCGGCAAAGCGGCCCGCAGGTGTCGAGTGAATAAATGTGATAGGCAAAAACGGTATGACCTCGCTCGATCAAATAACGGCCGGCGACATAGGCATCTCCTCCGTTATTGCCTTTGCCGATAAGAAGAGTGACCACTTTAGGAAGCTCGTTCGCAAGAAGGAACTCTTCTGTGATTTCAGCGATCGCTTTTCCTGCATTTTCCATGAACTCAGTATCGGAGGCTCCTTCGGCGTAGGCCATTCCTTCGATCCGAGACATCTCAAGGGCGGTCACGACTTTGATGGAATCAATCATAGGTGCTCTTCCTTAATCGCGCGTTGCAGCAGCGATTTCACGGCGTCTTTCGGATCAAGCCCTTCATAGAGAATGGAATAGATGGCTTGAGTGATGGGAACAGGAATCTTGGCTTTTTGGGCAAGCTGCAATGCAGACACACAGGTGTATGCACCTTCAACGACCATACCGATTTTTTCTTGAGCAGATCTGGGATCCAGCCCTTCTGCGATACATCTTCCAAACATGTAATTGCGGCTTAATTTCGAAAGACAGGTGACGCAAAGATCGCCCATGCCAGAGAGTCCATTCAATGTTTCGGGATTACAGCCTTTGGTGACAGAGAGTTTACGGATCTCGTGCAAGCCTCGTGTCATGAGAGCCGCTTTTGTGTTGTCGCCAAAGCCGAGTCCGTCAGAAATACCGCACGCGATCGCAATGATATTCTTCATCGCCCCCCCGAAGGCGACTCCATTGACATCACCATTCGGATAGATCCGGAAATAAGGGGTCGTGAAAATATCGACAATCTTGTGCATGAGAGAAGGGTCATACGAAGCGCAAATGACAGCTGTCGGCAATTTATAAATCACCTCTTCCGCATGGCTAGGTCCGCTTAAGCAACAGATCTGTTTTCTCATCTCTTCGCCCAAGACCTGAGTCACGACATCGGGAAGTAACAGTCCGCTATTTTGTTCAATGCCCTTGGATGTAATCACAATGGGACACTGCACACTTCCAAAGGCAAGCACTTGTTCAAAAACTGGGCGGATCCCTTTCGAAGTGACCGATTCGACGAGAAGTTCCGCTTGATCGAGGGCTTCTTTCAGATCGCTTGTAAATTCTAGTCGATCATCTGCTTTTGACCGAGGAAGTTTGGGATGCTCCCGTTTTTTCTTCAACGTCTTTGCAAATTCAGGGTTTGCTGTCCATAGCATGACCTGATGGCCGTTGGATGCCAATAAGTTTGCTAAGCAATAGCCCCAAGTTCCAGCTCCCAGATAAGCAATACGCATGCGTCTTCCTCTTTTTCTGCGTAGCATAGCAGAAGGGACCGCGATCGATCAAGGATCGATATAAGGATTCATCCTCCCTCAGGCGGAAACTCGGCTCTTCGCGGAGAGGATCTTTTCATGTACAGCTTAAAATCCTGATACTCGATGTCCCACTTTTTTAACCCATCAGGATAAAAAAGTGGGACATCGAGCGGCAACTTTAAAATCGTAAAGCACTACTGATAAACTAGATAGCAAATTTCGAATCACCAAATCATATTTTGTTGATTTAGTGACTGAAAAATGCTACGATAAACACATCACCAAACAAGGATTCAAAATGCAACATTCATTTGTAGGACGGAAAAGAGAGCTTCAGATGCTCAGTGAGCTCTTTAAGAAGAAATCAGCCAGCCTTGTGGTCATTCGAGGAAGACGCCGTATTGGCAAGAGCCGTCTAGCACAAGAGTTCGCTCAGAAAACCCCTCATTATGTTTTTTCTGGACTTCCACCGACAAGTGGTATTTCAGCTGCCGATCAAAAGGAAGAATTTGCTCGTCAACTACAACGTGAAATGAAAATCCCTCTCCCAAGAGCTGACGATTGGGGCGATCTGTTTTGGCACTTAGCACGACAGTCTCAAAAAGGAAAAATTGTTCTTGTTTTAGATGAAATTAGCTGGATGGGATCAAAGGACCCTACGTTTCTTGGAAAACTCAAAACTGCTTGGGATCTCTATTTCAAAAACAACCCTCAGCTAGTTTTAATTCTGTGCGGATCGATTTCAAGCTGGATTGAAGAAAATATTCTTAGCAGTACTGGATTTATGGGAAGAATCTCCTTAGACATCGTTTTGGAGGAACTGCCTTTATATGAATGTAATGAGTTTTGGAATGCCGAGCAAGATAGGGTAACAGCTTTTGACAAGCTTAAAGTGCTTTCTTTAATGGGCGGTGTCCCCCGCTATCTTGAAGAAATTTTACCAAACCAAAGCGCTGAAACAAATATCCAAAGACTGTGCTTTCGAAAAGAGGGCTTTCTTTTTAACGAGTTTGAACGAATCTTTTCAGATTTATTCTCGTCAAGAAGCACTACTTATAAAATTATTGTTGAAAGGTTAGCTGAAGGACCTTGCGAACTTAAAGACATCTATACTGCATTGAATGTTAAGAAAAACAGCCTGGTTTCAAAATACATGGAAGACCTCGTTACAGCTGGCTTTGTTTCCCGCGATTTTACCTGGCATCTTAAAACAGGTTTGGATTCAAAATTGAGTCATTATCGACTCAAAGACAATTACTTGAGATTCTATCTCAAGTATATCGAACCTAATAAAAAGAAGATCGAAAAACAAGGGTTAAAGCTATTACCTCAATGGCAATCTGCTATGGGATTACAGTTTGAAAACCTTGTTCTCAGCAACCGGAAAACAATCCAAAGAATCCTTGGTATCGATCCTTCTGAAATCGTAAATGACAATCCATTTTTTCAGCATAAAGCAAACGATCACCAGGGATGTCAAATTGACTACATGATCCAAACGAAATTTGGAACGTGCTATTTATGCGAAATCAAATTTCACGCTCAGGAAATTACAAAAAGTATCATCGATGAAATAAAACAAAAAATAAAAAACCTAGCTCTTCCTAAAAATATGTCCATACGACCTGTTTTGATTCACGTGAATGGCGTAGATGAACCTGTATTGGAAAGTGATTTCTTCTCCTCTATTATCGACTTTAATGATCTTCTGCACAAAAACTAAGGTTAAAGTCTAATTCAGGCACATTATTCTCTTAAAAAAACATCACGAGAACTAATAGTCAATTTAAATAGACAAAAAATGTAATTTTACAGTATATTCCATTGATTACTCTTTAAAGCAAAGTCATCATTATACAAATTAGCAAAATTCCATTTTCAACTTCTATAAAAAATGCTCAAACACATAAAGAACGAAGAATTTGATATTATTTTTTTATTAATCGCACTTACTATAGGTCTAATAGTCGGCTGTAAAATAGGGAGACGTTTGAGACAGAGTGTTGCAAGCTGGAGTCTTGAAAATAGCGGTGAAGCTCTGGTTAGGGAATCTTTGGAAGAGTATTGTAAAAATAAAGATGCGCATGTTTTAAATTGTGTTACTTTACGTTTAGAAGATGGTTCTACTACTCAGATTGATCACATTTTGGTAAGCACGAAAGGCATATTCGTAATCGAAACTAAACATTATAAAGGATGGATCTTAAGTCATCCTAGAGCAAAATTTTGGGCTCAAATTATTTACAAGAATAAACACTTATTTCAAAATCCAATTTTTCAGAATTACAAACACATCAAGGAGATTCAACGCATTCTTGATTTTTTGGAGCCTCAACTAATCCATAATTTCGTCGTTTTTAGTGGAGAGTCCATATTTAAAAGAGAAAAAATCGAAAACGTATTTCTCAAAGAAGAATTAATTCCAGAAATAGATAAATACCCAGACAGAAAAATAAGTTTGAATCGAGTTCAGTTTTGTGTCGGACGTTTAGAATATATGCGTTTAAAACTAAGCAGAAAGACCGATGTGGAGCATCAGGCATATTTAATGCAAAAGTTTGGTCGATAGTCTTACGGCTCGATGTAGTCAAGATCGGGAAGCTCTCTTCCCTGCCACTGCTGTTTAAGTTCACAGGTCGGATAATAAAAAGCGGGATCGAGCTCGAACGAGCGTTGTGGCAGCGCTGTTCCTGACAAGTCTTTGAAAATGGAGTGATCAAAAGCGCTTAAAGCTGCGTGCACTGTCGTTAAACTTTTATCCCCTTCTGCATTTTTTAAAGGAGCATACGTGCTTGCGCGCGGACATAAAAGGACATGTGCACTCTGCGCGTTGTGCAAAAGGTCGAAGATAAAGGTTTCAAATTTCCAGATGGGAACTGTGCTCTCAAAATGGCGAGCTGTCTTGCGCGCAAGATGGAGAGGCAAGTGAGAGCGCAAAGCGCGCGTGACAAAATCAGCGTGGAAACAAAAGAGGTTGGCATTGGCAAGGGGATACTTAAAAGATCCGTCGTCTGTGGTAGCGTTTGCATCATCTGCACTCAGCTCCGTGTATTCGACAACGCCGATCCTCTCTCCGATTTGGACAATGACTCCCATTTTCTCATGTGCAGAGAGCCGGGGCACGGTTTTAATAACAACATCGGCATGCATCCTTTCTTGAAAACCGATCATTTCTGCATCGAAGGGATCTGCTAAAGGATTGTCGATAGGGATGACTGAAATCGATTCTATCCCTTGAGCGCACCAGGTATCCCAGAGACCACTTTCCATTAATGCAGAAAAGATATGTCCATTGCCATCGGGGCCGACAGCTAGCTTTCCTGCTTCTTCAAGCAGCCAATTTCCCTCATCGTCGCAAAAGGGAAGCACCGGTTGCACAAAAAAGCTCACTTGGGTTGAGCTAAGGCCAAAAAAAGCGTTCTCTTCGAAGAATTGACGGGTCTCTTGATCGTTTAAGGGGGAAGTCATGATGGCGAGTGGAAGTGGACGTCCCGCTCTTTCAGAGGCACGTTTGGTTCTTTCGGCAAACAGTTGAAAGAGGCTTTTCCCTTTGATAGGAGAGACAGCAACTTTCCCTTTTGGCCCTGAGGATCCCAATCGGGTGCCTTGCCCTCCTGCTAAAATGATGCAGCCTGCTTTTCCTTGTGCAATGAGCGTCTCGCCGCGCTTGTTGTCTTCGGTGTTGCCTGCGTGCGCATAGTTTTCTAGCGGAGAAAATGCTGGAAGCGGCGTCTGCTGTCCTTGTGCCAATGTGTCTGATTGACGCTTGCGTAGACTGAGATCAAACGATTGCAGTTGTTGAAAGAATGCGCGCTGTTTCTCTTCGTCCAACAGGTCCAGTCCGACAGCTAAATGAGGCTGTCCTAGAGTTTCGAGAAGAGAGAGAATGTCATGTTTTAACATGTACCCACCTCTTGCAATACGTCTGCCACAGTGAGTTTGCGTAAATCTTCTTGGGGAGCACGTAAAGGAACATGTACTAATAAAGGATTAGGAGAGGCGACATTTTGTTTGAGCACACCTTGGTGTGGATCTGCCCACAAGGAAACGATCTTAAGAGGGAACTCTGCGTCAAGAAAGTAAATGAGCGAGAGCACTCCCGAGTCGGGAACGACAAGGCTCTGACAGGTGTTTTTTAGAAGGGAGAGCATCTCAGCGAGGGTTGTTTTTCCGCGCAAATCGATCACTCCTTCGACGGGAAAAAGCGGGGTGGGCGCATGACCGAATAGGAGCACTTGTACATCGCCCTTGCGAGTGATTTCGTTAAAAAACTCTTGCCAGTGGGTGTGCGGCCAGTTTTTCTCATAGCCATAAGAGGTTTCTGAATGCACGTGCACACCAATGCAGCGTTTTGCGGGATCGATTGCAAATTTACGGTGTAGCTCTTCCCATTCTGAAACCCAGCGGAGGCGCGGAACCAGTGTGCCTAGCTGCCATTTCAGCCAATAGGTTGGATCGGGGTGCTCGATCACCACGTCGAAATCAGAGCGTTTGAGGTCGTGAGATTGCAAACACGCGTCGAGATCGAAGGCTTGCTTCCGCTTCATGGCAGGATCGATGAGAAGGGTGACATTCTCAAGCAGGCGAAATCCTTGGCTGAGATCGCTGCGCGTGACAAAGGTGATTTTTGCATCGGGAATAAAATGGCGGATCCGATAGACAAGCGCATACATCCCTAAGGCAATGTCGCCCAATCCCCGATTCCAGCAGAGAAGAAACTTAGTTTGCTTGCGTTTTACCGCTTTTTTAAGAAGTCGATCGAGGGGATTTATCCCGAACTTTCTCCATAATTGCTTAATCATAGGACCTCACGATGCCGTGATGTGCAACTTGGAGCGCTTGACACTGATGATTTTTTGAATGGCGCCATAAACCTCATCAGCTTCGATCCGTTTCATGCAGCGAAAATCGATCGGACAAGTTCTTTGATAACAGGGAGAACAATCGACGTGTTTATGAATCACGGTTCCAGAGCGGTATGGACCTGTGACCACCTCACTTGTCGAGCCGAATAAAGCGACAATCGGGGTGCTTAATGCATCGGCAATGTGCATCGGTCCGCTGTCGTTGGTTAAAAGCACATCGCAGAGGCTAATTAGGCTCGCGAGTTGGCGCAAAGAGGTCGTTCCCGCTAAATTCACGACGCGAGAAGTAAAGCCCTGGGAGATCTCACGCACCAAGCTTGATGTGGCTTGATCCCCAAAAAAGACAAGATAAGTGTCGGGATCTTTTAACAGGCGCTCGGCAACCTCGCGGAATCTCTCGGGGAGCCAGCATTTTGCAGAGCCGTAAGTGGCGCCGGGATTAATTCCCACGATAATCGCACCTGGTGGCACACCTTGTTGTTTTAAAAGGGTCTTTGCCTCTTCAATTTCAGGGGCTGCTAAATAAAGACGCGGCGGTGTCTCAGACATCGGAATACCGACGAGCTGGAGAAGCATCTTATAAGTAACGACGAGGTGCTGGTTCTGAATATTATTCGGAAGAGGAATGCTATCGGTTAGAAGGAGTTTGCGCCCGTTGCACTCATAACCTAAACGGCGCGCGATTTTGCCTTGCCAAAACCACCAAGCAGAAGAAAAAGAGTGAGTCAATAAAATGCCAAGATCGTATTTTCCTTGGCGCAATTTTTCGATGATATTGCGTTTTTCACTGCGCCTTCCAAAACCACTGGCTTTACTAAAACAAAAAAGCTCGTCGATTTCGGGATCTTCTTTGAGGAGTTCGCAAATGGGAGCGCGGCACATCGCAGTGATGTGCGCTTTCGGAAACGCCTTGCGCAGATCGGAAAGAATGGGAGTGGCCATAACCAAATCCCCGATCCAATTCGGCATACGTACAATGATATTTCGCGGCTGAGGGCTTTCCTGGGATCCCATCACTCACACATTAGGTTCATAAACATCCTTCACAACTCCAGAGAGGGATCCTTCCCCCTTCAAGTTCAAAAATCCAACTTTGAACCAAGCCCCTATTTCTGATCAACAGGCAAGACAAAATATAGTCCTTGCTGGGGATTTTGTATACTGAAAGATCGCGCTTGACAATGTTAGGAAATTATTTACTATTAACATTAGTCAAAAACATACCCGTTTAATCACTACACCCTAAAAGCTACAATGAAAAAAATATATTTCATCCCGAGTCTTTTCCTGTGTGCAAGCGCAATTTCAGCAGAAGCTGCTCCTAAAACCCTCTGCCCGCAAGCGCAAGGCATCGTCCTCTATGGAGAATCCGCTTCTCATTTGGATGCTGATGAGCTTTCTCAAGTTCGGGGTTTAAAAACGGTCGGGCTCAAACTTCCAGGGTCAATAAAGACTCTTAAAAAAGAATTGTATTCCATCCTCGATACAGAGCCGGTCACCGTCGATACCATCAATCAATTGCAGAAAAGCATCAAGGACTACTATGCAGACAACTCTCATCCTTTCGTCCTTGTCAAAGTCCCCAAGCAAGATATAACCGATTGCGTTTTACAATTGGAAGTCATCGAAAGCCACGTGGGCACTGTCACGGTCGTCGGCAACGAATGGTTTTCTAGTAGCCTCATGAAAACTTTTGTGGGATTAGAGCCAGGCGATGAACTTGATGAATCAGAACTCGCGCAAAACCTTTACTTCATCAATCAAGATCCGTTTTTGCAAGCAGACTTGATCTTCGCACCAGGAACCACAAAATATACCACTGATGTTACCATCGCCGTTAAAGAGCGCCGTTCCATCCGTTTATACGGCGGGGTTGATAACACAGGAATTGAATCGGTGGGAAGAAACCGCTGGTTTATGGGATTCAACTGGGGTAACGCCTTTGGCTTAGGACATCTTCTCTCTTATCAATACACAGCATCGTTTAATAGAGATCAGTTCGAAGGGATCACGGTCCAGTATCAAGCGCCTCTCACCTGGCACCACATGCTCAATATTTACGGCGGCTACTCGAGAGTTCATCCCCATCTTCACATCCCCACCGTCAGAAACACCGGCTGGAGCTGCCAAGCGAGTCTGCGCTACCAGATTCCTTTATGCGTCTCCAATCACTTACAACACGATTTTTTTGTCGGCGGTGATTTTAAACGGACCAATAACACGTTTGAATTCTCTGATGCTACGCCCACCTCAGGACGTACTGTCAACCTCACTCAAGTCACGGCTGAATACAAAGGCAACTACGTCAATGACGGTCATGCTTTTGATTTCGATGGAAGCCTCTTCTACTCACCTGGCTCATGGCTTCCCGATCAGAGTAACGAAGACTACCGCTCATTAAGAGCCGGTGCTAAACACACCTGGCTCTATTTCCGCGGGGCTTTCTCTTATTTTCAAAAGATGCCTCAAGATTGGTCCTTCTACATGTTAACCCGTGGTCAAATCTCCACACAAAATCTTCTTCCCAGCGAACAGTATGGGATTGGGGGATACGACACCGTCCGCGGCTATGAAGAAAGACAGCTGAACAAGGACACCGCTGTGTTAGCCACAATCGAGTTCCGCTCTCCACGCCTTCCTGTGATCGGTTCTTGGTGTTCCAAATGCAATGACGGGATCCAATTTCTTGCTTTTGCCGATTACGGCTGGGGAACGAACCATAAAGCAGATCTCCCCACTTTTAAAGCTAACTACCTTGCCGGCGTAGGTCCTGGCATTCGATACTTCTACAGCAGCTATCTCACCGCGCGTTTGGATGTAGGGTACAAGCTCCGCAAAAAATCCTACTACGGCGGCGGACCTGCAATGATCCATTTTAGTGTCATTGGAAGTTATTAAAGGCAAAAAATGCATTCGAAAAAAAAATTACTGATACTTTTCAGTACTTTAGCTTTTTCACCCTATGTATTGTCTGCTGATTACCAGGTTGTATCCGGCTCTGCAAGCTCGAGCACATCGGAATCGAAAACCACGATCGAAAACTCTCCGCATGCGATCTTGCACTGGGATGATTTTTCGATTGCTGAGAACAACCACCTCCACTTTGCACAAATCAATGCTGCCTCCACTGTCTTAAACCGCGTCACCGGAAATAATCTCAGCGCATTGATGGGGACATTGACCTCGAATGGCCAGGTCTACCTCATCAATCCCAACGGCATCTTAGTAGGTCCCAACGCCCTCATCCAGACAGCCGGCTTTTTAGCTTCGACTGCAGATCTTTCCAATGATCAGTTTTTGGCCGGTAAAGAATTACTCTTATCGCTTCCCGGCAACGGCAAGATTGTGAACCAAGGTTCCATTCAATGCGCGTACGGCAACATCTACTTGATCGCTAAAGATGTCTCAAACGATGGCACATGCTCTTCTGATTTTATCGGCATCGGCTCTGCCGTTGAAGTGCTCATCCAACCTCAAGGCTCCCAGAGACTCTACATCCGCCCCGATCCCGTGAATGTCGGAGAAGTGGTCAACACGGGGACACTGGAAGCGCTTGCGTTAGAACTGAGGAGCTCGAGCGCTTACGAAAAAGCCATCAGAATTGAAGGGCCAAATGCACAGTTAAGCGCCACCATCGAAGGCGGCAGAATCATTTTGTCCGCTGAAGCAGGCGGCCTTGAGGTGGATGGAGCTCTTACGGCACCAAGCGGCGAGGTGCAGGTGCTCGGAAAAGAGATCCACCTCGGAACTCATACAAACATCGACGCCTCGGGACCAAAAGGGGGAACAATCTACATCGGCGGCGGCGCTCGAGGACAAGATCCTCACCTTTTCAATGCCAACACTGTATCTGTCGAAGATGGAGCGCGCATTTCTGCAGATGGACTCACAGGAGATGGCGGCCAAATCATCGTATGGTCTAATGGAATCACTGACTTCAACGGACACATCAATGCTAGAGCCTTAGGCCCTCTTGGCAATGGAGGCTTTGCAGAAGTATCAGCTCTCATGGGACTACGCGTCAACGACCATCCTGACTTAAGTGCTTATGCAGGGTGTGCAGGGACGCTGCTGCTCGATCCAGGGTCTGTGTTGATCCAAGACGGTCCTAATACAGCACCTCCAGGAAGCCTCGACGTCTTTAACGATGGATGGATCAACGACCAACTTCTCACAACTTCTCTTACGATTGACACGGCTAACTCTACAAACGCCGCCGCAGAAACGATGACCGTCAACGGAGATGTGGTCATTACCTGGGCCACCGCCAACGACTTAACACTGATTGCAGGACGCGATGTCGTCATTAATTCTGGAGCGAGCATCACGAGCACCAGCACGGGAGATCTGACCATCCAGGCAAATACAGCTGCCACCTCCACCGGAAACTTTATCGGCATCAATATCACTGGAGCGACGATCAGCACGGCCAACGGGATCCTCACCCTGACAGGCAATGGCGGAGACACAGGAAATGGCAATGTGGGCATTAACATCAGCTCAGGCGCTCTTATAAAAACATTCGCCTCCGGCGCGCTCAACATGACAGGAACCAATGGCAGCGTCGGCCCTGTCTTTGGCGTTTCCAGTAATGTTGGAATCCAGATCAACGGCTCTACAGTCACAGTTCTCGATGGCACGATGACACTCACCGGTACTGGAGGATCAGACAACACTCCCCTATCTAGCGGCAATGACGGGATCTTTACAACCGCAACGATCATCAGTTCAACTGGATCAGGCGCGATTCTTCTCACAGGAAATGCTGGAAACGGAGATCTTTCCAATGCCGGCATCTATTTAAATACCTCGACCCTTTCAAATACAACGGGTCCCATCACACTCACAGGATTTGCTTTTGGGACTCTCAACAGCAATATCGGAACAAACCTCAACACGAGCGCGATCAATGTCGCAAATGGACCGCTCACCATCATGGGAACAGGAGGCACAGGAACCACGTATAATTGGGGAGTCGGCCTCTTTGCGACAAGTACAATCACCTCAACGGGCACTGGCACCATTACGATTACAGGAATTGGAGGCGCTGCAGCCGATACAAATTACGGAATCTGGGTTGATGGAATTGGCACTGTAGTCACCTCAGACACAGCAGCCATCACTCTCACCGGCACCAGCAATGCGACCGGAGGATCAAACGATGGCGTCCATATCTTTGACTTTGCTAGTGTCACCTCCACCGGCACAGGTCTTACTGCTGCCTCCATTGCGATTACCGGGACATCCGGCACGGGAATCAACAATAACAACGGTGTTTCTCTAAATCAAGGCACAATTACCGCAGTAGATGGCACCATTTCGATCAAAGGAACAGGCCAGGGCACAGGCTCTAATAACACCGGCATTCAAATTGCAAACACCTCTCAGGTGCAGTCCAGTGGAGCCTCTCCCAATCAAGTCATGATGTGTGGACCTGCGATGACATCTGCCACCATCTGCCTCGATGGCCAGGGCAGCATTGATACTGGCGCTACTTCAGCCAATTTTGGGATCTATCTTACTGATTCAAGCACAGCAGTTACTTCCGTTTCTGGCCCTGTCTCTTTACAAGGCACTGGCGGCGGAGACCCCGTGCAGCTGGGAGCTTCCAACTATGGCGTCTACCTTTCCTCAAGCTCGCTGGTCGAATCCACAGGATTTGTCGCTATGCTCACCCCTGCCTCCATCTCGATCATTGGCCAAGGAGGCTCTGGTTTCAATTCCAACAATGGCATTCAAATGAATGCCGCGGCCAAAGTCACTGCTCAAGATGGAACCATTCTTCTTAATGGGACAGGACATGGAACAGGAAATGATAATGATGGTATCGCTGTCGCAAGCGGTGCTCAGATTCTATCACAAGGTCCAACCCCCGGCAGCCTCACATGTAACATGGCCATGAGCACCATTTGCCTTATCGGGCAAGGGAGCACTTCGGGCACTGCAGGGAGCAATTACGGCATTACTATCGCCGGAACAAATACACTCATCCAAACCGGAGTGGGCAACGTTAAATTAGACGGAACCGGCGGAGGCACAAGCGACAGTAATATTGGCCTTCAGATCATCGACTCTACTGTGATTCAATCGACCGGGGCAGGCTCCCTAACATTGATTGGTCATGCAAGCGCCACGGGCACTTCAAGCAACTATGGAATCTTTATTAGCGCAGATGGAACGACCATTACCTCTGCGACTGCACCCATTGTGATCGATGGCACGGGCAGAGGCAGTGGCGAAAACAATTTTGGGATACGTTTTGCTAGCAATTGCCTCATCGAATCCTCCGTCTCTGCTCCCATTACGATCACAGGACAGGGCGCTAACGGAACCGATCAAAATTACGGAATACGTCTCGACCATTCCCCCTCAATTACCACAGTAGATGGCACTGTAACAATAACAGGGACGGGAGGCAACGGTTCAACCAATGAAAATTCCGGCATTCGGATCGATAACATCGCTACAATAAGTTCAAGCGGAGATGGACAAATTAACCTCATTGGAATCGCCGGAACTGGGGTCACTGGCAATTCGGGGATCTCCATCACTGATCCCGGTAGCCTCATTACCTCGATAAGTTCTCCGATTTTTCTAAACGGCACAGGGCATGGAAGCGGTGGCAGTAATGTTGGGATTAGTCTAGCCAGCGGCGCTGTCATACAATCGACGGGTTCAAGTCCCACTACGGATATGTGCGGCTTAGAGCTGAGCACTATTTGCCTGATGGGTCAAGGGAGCACCGACGTAGGGGCAACTTCAAACAACTATGGGATCTACATCACCGGCATGGGTTCGACTGTCTCCTCCGTTTCTGGGCCTATCAGCCTCCAAGGAACGGGAGGCGATGGAACCGATACGAATATCGGGGTCTTTTTCCTCGATAACGCTCTATTGACAACTGAGAACGGCTCTGTTTCGATCAATGGCACAGGATCAGGTACAGGAACAGGAGGATGGGGCGTTTTAATCAGCGGAACATCGCAGATTCTCTCTTCCGGTGCCACTCCATTGACCGTATCTTGTGGAATGGGATCAAGCACGATTTGCATCATCGGGCAAGGAAGCCTTCTCGGTGGAGATATCAGTGTTGGAGTGGGAATTGACGAATCGGCCCTCGTCTCCTCGGTAGCGGGTGACATTTCCATTCAAGGAACAGGGGGTGGCGATCCTTCATCGATAGGGCTGACTCGGAACTTTGGAGTAGGAATCACCAACCACGGACTTGTGACCTCAACGGGAGCGTTCTCCATGATGCTCACCCCCGCCAACATCTCGATTATCGGGCAAGGGGGATCCGCTGGCACAAGCGGCGGAGGGACCAACCATGGGATCTATCTTGGAACCTTAAGTGATGTTCCTATCAACAGCACTATTAGCGCTGTCGATGGCACCATCTCTCTCAATGGAACAGGAGGAGGAACAGGGGATGGGTCATTGGGCATTTTTCTAACGGACACCTCGCAAATCCTCTCTACTGGCACAAGTCCTGCGACTCTATCTTGCGCAATGGACTCAAGCACCATTTGTCTCATCGGACAAGGAAGCGTTTCAGGCTCTAATCTCAATCTCGGTGTTGGGATCGGCGACTCTAGCCTTGTCTCCTCTGTTTCTGGAAATATTTCGATTCACGGAACAGGAGGGGGAGATCCTGCGTCGATGGGGCTGTCTCAGAACTTTGGAGTAGGAATCACCAACCAGGGATTTGTGACCTCGACAGGAGCCGTCGCAATGTCGCAGACCCCGGCCAATATCTCAATCCTTGGCACAGGAGGCTCCGGCGGGACAACAGGAGGAAGCCTCAACCACGGGATCTATCTTGGAACCCTCAATGACGTTCCGATCAATAGCACCGTGAGCGCTGTAGATGGAGCCATCCTCTTAAACGGATCAGCGCTCAGCTCAGGAAGCTCTTGCATAGGCATCTTCGCGACAGACCAGTCGATCATTCAGTCAACCGGTCCCTCTCCTACAACAATCTCTTGCGGCATGGGAGTGAATACCATTTGTCTTATCGGACAAGGAAGCTCAGCTGGCACATCGAACAACGCAGGGATCGACATCGAAGGGGCTAGCCTCATCACTTCTTCTGTCGGAAGCATGTCTCTCACCGGCACCGGCGGCGGCAATGGAACATCCAGTAACAATTTTGGCATCCATGTTTTCGGTGCAGCTCAAATCACCTCGACCATTTCTGCTCCCATCTCCCTGACAGGAACAGCGGGCAGCGGAACCACCACAAACCATGGGATTTATATCCTGGGACCCACAACAGCCGTTTCAACCGTCGATGGGCAGATTACCTTCAATGGCACGGGAAATGGTTCTTCATTCCTCAATCACGGGATCTATCTTCAGACCTCAGCTTTAGTCCAATCGACAGGAACAGGGCCTATCTCAATGACAGGGCTCGCAAATACAGGCTTGTCCAGCTGTGTCGGGACGTTCGTAGACACCACCTGCAGTGTAACGGTAGTAGACGGAAATATGACACTTGTGGGCACTGCATTGACAACCTCAGACGGAAACCAAGGCACTCTCATTGCAGGAACGCTCTCATCAACCGGAATCGGGATCATCGATATCACTGGAACAGCAAGTGTGAATGGCGCATCTAGCAATTTTGGAATCACCCTATCCGGGGCAACGATTTCCTCCATTACAGGAGCGATCAATTTACTCGGAACAGGTTTAGGTTCCGCAACCAATAACCATGGAATTTTTGACACCAATGCCAGCCTAATCAATTCGACAGGAACAGCACCCATTACCCTCACAGGGATCGGCGGCTCGGGAGGCTGGGGCATTCAGATTATCGCGGCATCCACCACTGTCTCTTCTGTAACTGGAGCCATTTCTCTGCTGGGAACTGCCGGATCCAACAACCGTGGTATTCAGGTCACTCTAGGCGCACGCGTGACAGGAAGTGGAGCTGCACCTTTCATCCTTCAAACACTCAACAGCGGCGACATCTCCATTGACAACGATGCTCAGGTGACAACGCTTGGCACACTCAGTGTGACATGCACTCGCGACCTCAAACTGATCGGAGGCTCAAGTGCTAACCAAGCCGCGCTGCTGCAGCATGGGTCAGGCAACGCAACTTTTAGCATCACGCGCGATCTTCTTCTCACCGTAGGATCAGGTTCGGCGACATTTGCTAACATCGGAACAGCCGGCGGCGCAGCAGGCCTGCTCTTTACCTCAATCGGCAGAAATCTGTCTCTAACCGGAAGCACGGGGACCAACAACTACGCACAAATCGGATCCACAGCAACATCCGCGTCTGGCAACATCACCTTTACCACCATTGGTGGATTTACGAACCTTAACATAACAAGCTCCAATGCCTATACCGCCATCGGCCATGGCCTTCCCGGCAACGCAGCTTCTACATTGAGCGGAGATATCAGCTTAACCTCTGCAGGTAACATTAATGTGAATGGAGCAACAGTTGGTGTAGGAACAGTTGGATTTGCGCAAATCGGCCATGTCAACCAAACAGCCAGCGGCTCTAGTTTAAGCGGCAGTATCACCCTTCACTCTACCACGGGTATACTCAACGTTCTCGGCGGCACAACAAGTGCGAACGCTTATGCGCGTGTCGGCTTAGGCGGACAATCCGGAGTGACGACCTTTGGCGTCTCGAACCTGCTTCTCACTGCAGGGCTAAACTGCAATTTCACCTCATCGCCAGGAGCTGGCCAATCCACGATCATTAGCCCAGGCTCAGGAAACATCACGATCCTCGGCAGCGGCAGCGGCTCCGACACCTATTCAGGAATCCTCGCCGATCAAGCGTTGATTAGTTGCACAAGTGGCAATATCTCGATGACAGGCACCGGCGGAGATACCGGCAGCAACAATAACGGAATCTATATCACAAACGTTGCTACCGTCACCACAGCCGCAGGAGCGGGACAGATCTCCATGACAGGCACCGGCGGCCCAGGAACTTCTGCAAATCATGGAATTCTCGTCGACACCACCTCTCTTGTCACAACAAATACTGGCTCCCTCGCCCTCACAGGAACCGGCGGCAACAGCGATGGTCTTCAAATCAACGCAGCAACTGTGACAACAGTCGACGGCCCACTCTCATTCTCGGGAACAGCTACAGGCGTTCTCACCGATAACCGCGGCATCGCTCTCTTAAATGGCGCCGTCGTTTCTTCCACAGGCATTGCCAGCACAGGCACGATCGGCATGACAGGAATCGGAAGCACAAATGGCACGACAGGCAACCACGGCATTCTCGTCTCAGATGCCACCACCAGCGTCACCTCTGTCACCGGTAACATCACCCTCACCGGCACTGGCCACGGAAGTGGAATTAACAACCGCGGTGTCACTATTGAAAACGCAGCCACTGTCACCTCAACCGGTACGGCAAGCGTCACCCTCGCTGGAACCGGCGGCACCACTGCAACCAACAGCTGGGGCATTCTTCTTACCGATGCGAGCACACTTGTCAGTTCCACGGGCGGTGCGATCACCTTGCACGGCACTGGTGGAGGATCTACTTCCCAAGGAACTCGCATTACCTCGGGAGCTCAAGTCACAAGCTCGGGAAGCAGCACTGTCACCTTAGCCACTTTTAATGCGAGCGATCTGTCTGTAGATACAGATGCCGTCGTGATCACCACAGCAAGCGCCCCCATCACCATCAATAGCAGCCGAGATGTCCTCATTACAGGCGGCTCCAACATGAATGAAGCCGCGCGTATCGATTGCGATGCGGTAGGTGTGCTTTCAATCACTGCAAGCCGCGATCTCATTCTGACAGGCGGAAGCAACACAAGTACAAGCGCTCAGATCCAAAATAATGCTCCAGGCGATGCATTCTTCACGATCGGTAGAGATCTCACTTTAACCGGCGGCACAGGTTCTGGCGCAGAAGCGGGGATCCACCCGACAGGGCCCACCTCTTCTCTTCTTTTCGGAACGATCGGCAGAGACTTAATCCTCACAAGCGGATCTGGACTCAATGCAATTGCCCACATCGGCTCCTTCCAAACCATCGAAGATGGCCGAATCCTCTTTGGGATGATCGACGGCAACGTCACACTCACGGCAACCGACACCAACAGCTTCGCAGCCATCGGCCACGGCCTTCCCAGCAATGGCATGTCCACTTTAAGCGGCTATATCCACTTCCCCTTCATCATGGGTGATGTCACATTACAAGGAGCAAATGCAGGAGCGGGCACCCAAGGCTTTGCGCAGATCGGCCATATCGATCAAATCGGCCTGAGCTCAACAGTGACGGGCGATATTACAATCAACAATCTAGGTTCGATCAGCGTG
>JAGVMG010000024.1 GCA_020053915.1 Parachlamydiales bacterium
GCTGATAGCAACCGGCAACCTTAAAATCTACACAGCCACCCAGTCGCAAAACAACGTCCCTACTGGCTCCGTCATCAACGGACAGATGTATTCCCCAGGTCCAGAATTTGTCGATTCGCCTACCGAAGAGTGGAACACCTATTATCCAGGCGGCACTTACGGCGGCGCTTCGTTTAAGTTCTATTACAAAAATAACAACATTATTCCACCACCTCCCCCTCCGCCAGGACCACCGGGACCTCCCAATCCCTCTCAGCTCTCTATTGCTAACGAAGGCTCTTTAGCTGATCTCATCGCGGCTTTCCTCGTGCAGCAGATCGATCGATACAAATGCGAATGCGTCCCAGATGAAGACCCTAATTCTTGTCTCAAGCAGCGCGGCTGTTTTGATTACAGAAGACAGGAATATGATTGAACCTGTATACCGAACACACTTCAAAATTTGGGTTTCGAAAAAAAATGCAGAGCGAAAATAAAGATATCCTCATTCTCGGCATCGACCCCGGCACACGCATTACCGGATACGGACTCATCAAAGTCACAACGGCAAAACACGAAGCGATCGACTTTGGCTGCATCCGCCCTCCTGTCCAAGTAGAAACCGCACAACGCTACCTCGCTCTCTTTAACGGACTCGAACAGCTCATCGAAACTTACAAACCCGATGCGGTTGCCGTCGAAACCCAATTCGTGTATAAAAATGTGCAAAGCGCGCTCAAACTCGGCATGGCACGAGGTGTTGCGATGCTCGCAGCTTCCAGACGGAACATCCCCGTCTTTGAATACGCCCCTACAAAAGCAAAGCTCGCCGTTGTAGGAAACGGTTCCGCCAGCAAACAACAGGTCCAAAAGATGATCCAACTCCTCCTCCGTTTGCCCCAGCCACCTGAGCCAGAAGATGCCGCAGACGCCCTTGCGCTCGCCATTTGCCACGCCCACACCCTACAATTCAACCGAAGAGTCGTCCATGTTTGAATACATCAAAGGAACGCTGACCGAATCCACTCCCAATAAAGTCACCCTCGAAACACACGGCGTCGGCTACCTTCTCTTCATCCCCTTAAATAATTTTGCCAAACTCCCTTCTCTTGGCACCGCACTCATCCTCTATGTCTCCACCGTCATCCGCGAAGAGTCCCATAAAAATTATGGCTTTCTCACAAGAGAAGAACGCAACCTTTTCGAATCCTTGATCGACGTCTCCGGCATCGGACCAAAAACTGGCCTCGCGCTCCTCGGCCACCTCGAAATCAACGACCTGCAGTTTGCCATCTCTCAAGGAAATGCCACCCTCTTATCGAAAATCCCCGGTATTGGCAAAAAAACCGCTGAGCGGCTCATTGTCGAAATGCGCGACAAAGTCAATAAATTAGGTGACAAACTCCCCTCCCACCCCCTTTCCCAAAGTGGAGAACAAGGGGTCATTGCCGATGCGATCAGCGCCCTTATCCACTTGGGCTACAACCCCGCTCAAGCCCAAAAAGCCGTCAAATCCTCTCTTCCCAAAAACGACCAAGAACCACAACTTGCCCAGCTCATCACCGCAGCCTTGCGCTGCATCTAAATGTAGGGTATAATTCCCCCATCTAAACCAATTTATTTTTTAAAGATGGATTTTGTCCACCGCCCCTATCAGCCCGGCGAAACAATCGCCGCCGTTTGCACCCCTCCCGGAGAAGGAGGCGTCGCCGTCATCCGCATTTCCGGCAACGATGCGCTTCTCCTCGCAGACAAGGTTTTTTCCGGCCCGATCCGCACCTACCGCAGCCACACTGCCCACGTCGGAAAAATCCTCGACCCTCAAGGAACCGTCGTCGACGAAGTGCTCGCTCTAGTCATGCTCAATCCCCGCTCCTACACCGGCGAAGACACCGTCGAGATCCACTGCCATGGCGGCACTCTTATTACAAGACGCGTTCTCGAAACTATTCTCGCAGCAGGAGCGAGAGCCGCGCAGCCCGGTGAATTCACTTTCAAAGCCTTCATCAACGGCAAGCTCGATCTAGCCCAAGCTGAAGCCGTTCAAGAACTCATCGGCGCAAAAAACGAGCACGCCCTCCATTCAGCAGAACAACATCTGCAAGGAGCTCTCTCTAAAAAAATTGCCGCCTTTCAACATGAGCTCACCGAAATTGCTGCCATCTTAGAAGCCTTTGTCGACTTCCCTGAAGAAGGACTCGAATTCGCAAGTGAAGAAGAAGTGATTGGTTCCCTTAATCGCACCCTGCACAAGATGCAGCACCTCGCCCGCACCTTCCATGAAGGAAAAATGATCAGCCACGGAATCTCCCTCTGTCTTGCCGGCCCGCCCAACGTTGGCAAATCCTCTCTCATGAACGCGCTGCTCGGCAAAGACAGAGCCATTGTCACTCCCATTGCAGGCACTACCCGCGACCTTCTCGAAGACGACCTCACTTTAAATGGCCTTCACTTCCGATTGATCGACACCGCCGGCATTCGCAACACCCACGAAGTGATCGAACAAGAAGGGATCCGCAGATCCAAACAAGCCATGCAAGACGCCGATCTCATCCTCCTCGTCCTCGATGCCGCAGCACCGCTCTGTCCGCATAGCTCCGAGCTGCTTTCCACCGCCCCTCAACACAAAACACTTCTCGTCTGGAACAAAATCGACCTTCCGCATACACCACACACTATCGACTACCCAAACACCGTCCACATCTCCGCAAAGCAAGAACTCGGCCTCACCGAACTTCAACACGCCATCGACAACATCCTCTGGCAAAAAGGCCCTCTTGCAAAAGATGAAGTCGTCATCACCAAACTGCGCCACGCTCAAGCTCTCTCCCAAGCCATTACCTCCCTCGAAACCCTGATTGCAGGACTCAAAACAGGCGTCTCCCCCGAATTTCTCTCCTCAGACATGCGCAACACCTTAAAAGAGCTCGGCACCATCATCGGCAGTAACATCACAGAGGATATCCTCTCCGCCATCTTTTCGAAATTCTGCATAGGTAAATAGTGAGTAAAAAAGAACGCGCAGAGATCATCGACAAACTCCTCAACACTTTTTTCCCCAATCCCCCCATTCCTCTTCAACACACCGATCCCTACACGCTTCTCATCGCCGTCCTCCTCTCCGCACAATGCACCGACGTACGAGTAAACCAAGTCACCCCGCACCTCTTTGCTAAAGCAGCAACCCCGCAACAAATGGTCCAGCTAACGCCCCTCGACATTGAGAAAATCATTAAACCTTGCGGACTTGGCCCCACGAAAGCAAAAGCGATCTGGAATCTTTCAAAACAGCTCATCGAACATCACAACGGACACGTCCCCGATACCTTTGAAGAGCTAGAAGCACTTCCCGGCGTCGGCCACAAAACAGCCTCCGTCGTCATGTCACAAGCCTTCCGAATACCCGCGTTCCCCGTCGACACGCATATCCACCGCTGTGCCAAACGCTGGAAACTCTCTTCTGGAAAAAATGTCGTAGAAACTGAAAAAGATTTAAAACGGCTCTTTCCAAAAGAACATTGGAACCGCCTGCATCTGCAAATCATCTATTTTGCACGGACCTACTGTCCCGCCCGAGGACATAAAGCCCAAGATTGCCCGATCTGCAGTGTATTGGATTAAGGCGCTCTTCCAAGCGACTGGCCGAGAAGGCCCCGCGTCTCGATTTTAGAAAGAGAAGCCTCGATGAGATCCTGGTCGAACACAATCTTTCCAGGTTCGAATAGAAGAATCAGACACGACCCCCCAAACTCAAAATACCCTTTCTCCGCCCCTTTGGCATAAGATGTCCCCGACTCAAACGTCTGCTGGATGCTCCCCACAAAAGTCGCACCAATTTCAACGTATTGCACCACGCCAAAAAACTCCGTTTCCAGCGGGGTAATCACCCGTTTGTTTTCACTTAAAATTGCGATGTTGCGCTTCAGCGCCATGGGATTAACCGAATAAAGAGGCCCATTGATCAGTCGCGATTTACCTGCGACATTGGCACACGGAAAGTGAAAGCGGTGGTAGTCAACAGGGCAAAGACGCGCGATTGCCATCGCCCCTTTCTCATACTGCTTGGCAAGCTTTGAATCCCCTAAAAACGCCTCTAAATCAAAACGCTTGCCCTTCACCCAAAATCCATCCGCGAGGCTCACATCCGGGAAAACCAAATACCTTCCATCCGCAGGCAAAACAGCCACATCAGCGCCTGCCGCGCAGGGGCGCACATTCGGCTTTAATTTTCGGATGAAAAAATCATTAAAGGAAGTAAATGCCTCGAGTGGCTTTAAAAACTCAGAAGCATCCACTTGGAAATGCTGAACAAACGGCTTCACTTTCCAACGACTCAAACGGCTCTTTTGAAACCGTCCATAGGCCCAAGAAAGAAGAGAGATCCGCGCAAATAGAGGCAAAAAAAGAAAAGAAAACAAGCGAGAAAACCACCCATCACCGTAGGACAGCTCGATCATCATCTGACCGTAGACCATCTCAAACTCTCTTTGCCGCGTCACGCGATTAATAAAAACGATCTCACTCATATTATGGCCGCTTAATCCCATTTTTGCCTGCAATTGAAGAGAACATCGACAGCTCCTGCATATAGTCTACCGAAAATAAGTACTGCAAATGCTGATCGCTGATGATCTCCAAGATCGAACGTGCAGTCCGCACCATCCGTCCGGCATGCTGTTTTGTTTGTTCCCCTTGAATGAAAGTCTCTTTTTGCTTTTTAAAATCGACCATGAGCTCTTTAAGCCTCACCTGCAGCGCGAGCTGCTCCTTGGTCGCAGTGATTAAACGGTCGATTGCAAGCACCTCGTCCTCTTCGGAAAGAGGAAGCGCCGTCTGCATTAAAGACGACTGAGGGACAATCACCGGATGCACCTCATGCGAGGCGTATAACGCACTCACACATAATAATTTAAAAACTACAGCGCGTAAAAAAAATGATTCCATAGTCTAACACTAAAAATAGATGATTAAACGATACGTGATTCCAAGCTTTGTTGTCAAAAACCTCTGTACCGGTCTCGAACAACCTACTTGGACTTCGGAAGCACAGGCTTACTTTTCAGCGCCTTTTTTTGACTAATCGATTGTTTGATCAAAATCAAGATGAGACTTAAAGACAAAGCGAACCTCCTTGAGATGAAAGAGACCACACGCGACCCCCTTTATCCACAAAGGGATCTCTCTTTGTCATATCAAATCCTCTATTTTATGCGATAAATTTCTTCTAAAAAAAATCTCTATGCGGTGTTGTTTCGGTATAGAATAAGATTTTACCATTGATTAAAAACAAAAAAAATCCAGATAATATCTTTTCAGAAAACAAAATGAAGGAGTCTATTATGGCTAGTGAACTGTTTGCAGCGCATTCATTATCACAAATTTCTCCAGTAAACCAGGACGCAATACGTCCCACCCTTGCTCCAAATACTCAAACCATTCAGTCCTTAAAAGAAATCCAACCCCTCACGCCCGCAGGTGGAAAAAAACACGCCTATTTTGACATCGACGAAACCCTTTTCTGCCACAATCCCAACGGCTCTTTCGGATCCAAACGATGGCGCGACCAATTTAAAAAAGAGGCTCTCACTCTCCTAACCCACGATACCGAGCTCAGCGAAAAACTCCCACCTCTTGTGAGTATCAACACAGCTGTTCAAAAAATGCACGATCATCTCACTTACTCTTTGGCGACCAACATCCCAACAACCCTAGTAGAATCAGATACTGTCGAAATCATCAATACCCTAAAAGAACAAGGATTTACTCCGATTGGATTCACTTCAAGACAAAGAGGCATTTGGTACCGAACACATACACCCAACATCGATGAATTGACCTCGGCCCAATTAAACCGAGTCGGCATTGATTTTTCCAATTTCGCAAACGATCCCAACTCCACTCTTGCCACTCTTAGCGATCAAGCCTACGGCATCCTTTTTAGCTCGCGCGAGTCAAAAAGCGAATATTACGAAAAAGAAGTGGTCCCGTTATTTGAAAAAGAAGGATATCCAGTAGAAACAATCTTCGTCGACGATAAAAAACTGTACGCCGACACACTCGCAGAGATCTTCGGCAAGCACGGCATTCCACATACTACCTTTAACTACACAGCTGTCGACGCTTTTGAATTCGATCCCCACCTTGCTAACATCGGGCTCTATTTCCACCTTCAATCGCCACAAGCTCCCCTCTTAACCAACGAAGAAGCGCGCGCAATTGCAGCGCAACACCCCGACCGCGATTCCGCTTGGTATCTCAAATCCGCTGTAGAAATGACCTTAACTCAACTTTACTCCCCATAGACAGCTCCGAGCCCAAAGACAACTTTGGGCTCGGAACCACTTGCTCAAAAAGAAGCTTCTATGCTCTGCTTGAACCTCATCTTTTAGAGGTGAACCATGACAAGTGCAACTTCCTCTCGCATTTTCACAGACGAGTTCTGGGACAGACTCCCAACCGGCATTGAAATCATGCTCGCGCAAGCGGTGCCCGCCAATTTTTGCAACCAGCTCTCCGTACACTGCTGCCACCACAGAGTAGGCACACTGCACGCCCTCCGAGGCATTTTCTCGCCCCGCTTCTCCGTCGAACGTGCGACAAAAGGCCTTAAACCACATACCATCAAAGAGGGTTTACGCGTCGGCGCAAAAGTCTTAGCTGCTGTACATCAGCACACGATCACTAGGCAGTTCCCCGATACTCCATTAGGAAGATTCTTCGCTGATGTAACATTTTCAGGAAGCCTCATGGCCTTTGAAATGTTCATTAATCCCGCTGACACGAAGCGCACTATGAGCCAAGCTGACCAAAGCCTCAAGACCGTTACCCAGGGACATCCCCGTCAGAAAATAAACCGCGCGTTGATCGCCCACCTCTACCGCGGTTCATTAGCCAATGGGTTAAGACAAGGCGGAATCTGGTATGGCTATCGCCCCGCAGAGAGATTCTGGTCGCGGATCGTGAAAGATCACACGCCGTTTGACCCTTCCGCCCTCTCGGGCATTACAGCAAGAACTCTGCCCATCTCAATCCAAATTCTTACCCCCGTCTGGATCCTCGAACTTGTGAAGAATCGACTACAAAACAATCCTGCCCTCTACCACACAACCGATGGATCTCGTTACCTCAAAGCATTAAGAGACATTTACACCGAAAAGGGCTGGCGCGGCCTCACCTACGGATATCCTCCAAAAATTGGCAACGTCTGCATCCTCGTGATTGGATTTCTGTGGCTCGGCCGTCAAAAGCCTACTTGAGCTCGATCACCATCACCTCAATCGGCTCATCCGATTCATTCACATCGGCATGCAGCGTCCCCGGTGGATCCTCCGTCAGCCAATAAGCCTTACCCGTTCAAAAATCAGTTCCGATTGCTCGCCACTCTCCTCAATTTTTGTAAGAGAACCGCCTTTTAATCCTACCACGACACGTGCACACTCGTGCCGGTGCATGTTGAGCGGCTGATGCGGCATAATGACCGTTTTCCATACCTTGACATGCTCATTTTCAAACTGAAGCACTCGATGCGTTTTTGCTATATCCATCGCATGGAGATTTCCTGAGCATAAAGCACATATCAACAAACTAAAAATCTTCTTCCTCACCTTGTCCTCCATTCAAAAATAAAACTTTAAATTTACACTCCGACACTCCATTTTGTGGTGTTGCCAATCTCCATTTCATGCTAAAATAACCTCGATCACTTGAAAGAAATACTGTAATGGCCTAGTGTTATCCACTAAAAGCATAGGAAATTCAACATGTTTGGTTTGTTAAAGAAAGTTTTTGGCACAGCGCAAGGACGCCTTGTTAAAAAATACGCAAAGATGGCAGCAGAGGTCAGTAGATTAGAAGAGCGCTTACAACCGCTTTCTGACGACGAAGTACGCCATAAAACAGTTGAATTTCGACAGCGCCTAGCGCAAGGCGAAACGGCCGATCAAATCCTTTTGGAAGCCTATGCCGTTGTGAAAAACGTCTGCCGGCGCCTGTGTGGAACACACGTCGACGTCTCCGGCTACAGCCAAGAATGGGACATGGTCCCCTACGACGTTCAAATCCTTGGCGCGATTTCTTTACATTATGGCGCAATCACCGAGATGATGACGGGCGAGGGCAAAACGCTAACCGCTGCGATGCCTCTCTACTTAAACGCCTTAACAGGAAAACCCGTTCACCTTGTCACCGTTAACGACTACCTCGCTCAGCGCGACTGCGAGTGGACAGGTGCGATTCTCCGCTGGCTTGGACTCACTGTCGCAGCTCTTACAAGCAGCACACCCCATCAATTGCGCAAATCCGTCTACGCCTCAGATATCGTCTATGGGACTGCATCAGAATTTGGATTCGACTACCTGCGCGACAACTCGATGGCACAAAGCAAAGAAGAGCAATGCCAGCGCGGCTATTATTTTGCCATTATCGATGAAGTCGATTCGATCCTCATCGACGAAGCGCGTACACCTCTCATTATTTCAGGACCTTCTGCCGGTTCTCGTCAAATGTACGATGAGCTCAAAGAAGATGTTTCCAACCTCGTGCGCCACCAGCGCGACTTGTGCAATCGCTTAGCTACCGACGCGCGTAAAATCCTCGATAAACTAGGTCTCTTTACAGAAACACCAGAAAAACGCTCCTTTTCCAAAGAGGAAGAAGCTGAGGAAAAAGAAGCTTATCGCAAACTTTGGCTCGTGAGCAAAGGCACACCTGAAAATAAAATCCTCAAGCGCGTGCGCGAAAACCCCGACATGCGCTCGCAAATCGACAAATGGGACATCTATTTTTACGCAGATCCCAATAAAGAAGAGCGCCACACAGTCCTTTCCGAGCTGTTCATCATCGTCGATGAAAAAGCCAATGAATTTGAGCTCACCGACAAAGGGATCCACCAGTGGATCCAAGACGCAAAAACAAGCGCCACATCAGATGATTTCGTCATGCTCGATCTCGGCCACGAATACGCCCTCATCGACCAAGATCCCGATACAGACGAGCAAACCAAGCTACAGAAAAAGGTAAATTTACGCGAAGCCGACTCCGGCCGCAAAGAGCGCGCGCATAACTTGCGTCAGATGCTCCGCGCCCACCTTCTCATGGAAAAAGATGTCGACTACATCATCGCAGAAAATAAAGTCGTCATCATCGACGAAAACACGGGCCGCCCACAACCTGGACGCCGATTCTCCGATGGTCTCCACCAAGCGATCGAAGCTAAAGAAGGCGTCGCCATCCAAGCCGAAACGCAAACATATGCCACCATCACCCTGCAAAACTACTTCCGTCTGTACACTAAGCTCGCAGGGATGACAGGAACAGCGATGACCGAAGCCAACGAATTTAAAGAGATCTACAAGCTCGAGGTCTTAGCCATCCCCACCCACCGTCCCTGCGTGCGCAAAGACTCCGATGACGAGATCTACATGACCGAGCGGGAAAAATACAATGCGATCCTGCGCGATATTCAAACAGAACACGCTAAAAAACGCCCGATCCTCATCGGCACCGAATCAGTCGAAGTCTCTGAAAAACTCTCGCGCATCTTAAAACAAAATAAACTCGAGCACACTGTCCTCAACGCGAGAAACCACGCTCAAGAAGCGGAGATCATTGCCGATGCGGGACAACTCGAAGCGATTACTGTTGCCACAAACATGGCAGGACGAGGAACCGACATTAAGCTCAAACCCGGCGTTGCCGATGTTGGCGGGCTGCATGTCCTCGGAACCACACGCCACCAATCCCGCCGCATCGACCGGCAGCTCCGCGGAAGAAGCGCGCGCCAAGGCGATCCCGGCTCCTCTAAATTTTTCGTTTCCTTTGAAGACTCGCTCATGCGTCTCTTCACCTCGCCACGCATTACATCCTTCTTGCAAAAGTTCCGTCCTCCCGAAGGAGAAGCGATCTCTGCAAAAGTCCTCAACAAATCGATTGAAACTGCTCAGAAACGGGTGGAACAGCGCAATTACACCATGCGCAAGCACACCCTTGAGTATGACGATGTGATGAACAAACAGCGCGCTGAGATCTATTCCTTCCGCAACGAAGTGCTCCACTCTGAAAACACACTCCCGCTCGCTCGCGAAATCCTCGAAAGCATCCTTCTACAGATGTGCCACCAGCACTTCTCTAGCAAGACACAAAGCGGCGGCTGGGATCCTCAAGGGTACCAAGCATGGCTCGTCACCCATTTCCCGCTTACCTTCGACACCTCTGAATTTGATAATGACTACCTGAAAATCGAAGACATCGAACAGATCTCAACCGAAAAAGTGCTCACCGCCTTCGATCTTAAAATCCACCACGAAGCGGAAAAAATCGGTAAAGCACAAGCCATGATGCCCCACTTGCCCCAACGGATGGATCCTGAAGCGATCCTTAATGAAGTGGTCCGCAGCCTGCTGATCCGCAATATCGACAGGCTCTGGCAAGAGCACCTGCTGCACATCGACCACCTGCGCACCGAAGTGCACCTGCGCTCCGTCGGACAAAAAGACCCCCTCCTCGAATTTAAACACGAAGCGTTTGCCCTCTTCGACTCATTAAGCCTGCGCATTAAGCAAGAGATTGCCCACGCCCTCTTTAAGTTTGAAATGATCCTCCCCGATGCGCCCCCGCAGATGATCCCGCCGCCCCAAGAGCGCCGCCGACCTCTGATCAACCTCTCGCTCATGCCAGAGCTCGAGCCCGCTGTGATGGACGTGGAGAGCGATACAGACTCATCTAACTAAGCGCCAACAGCTTAAATACCACTCCATTCAAAATGAGTTATAGAATCTTGCTCTATAACTCATTTTTATGCTATAACGTGAGTTATAGAAGAGGAGTCTATAACTCATGCCCTGGAACTGGCAACTGCCCAATTGGCCCACATTTACCTTTGATCCCGCCTCAACTGCTCCCCAGGAAAAGCAATTCCTCTTAAATGCCGGAAGTGCCTCTGCCTACCTTAAATCGATCGAAGATCAAGAGTTCAAGCATCTCGTCGTAGAGATCCTCAGCATCGAAGGCGAGCAAAGCGCGCTCATCGAAGGGGAGCTCCTCGAAAGACAAAGCCTACAGTCCTCCATCAAAAAGCACTTTGGACTCAAAGACGTAGCCAAGCGCATTCCAGATAAAGAAGCTGGCATGGCCCAGCTTCTTTGCTCCGTTTATGAAAGCTACGATGCCCGCCTTTCCCATGAAATGCTTTGTACCTGGCATGCAATGTTATTCAAGGGAGCATCGCACATCGAGACATGCGGCGCCTACCGCAGCCATCCAGAACCCATGCAGATTGTTTCAAATCAACACGGAGCCAACAAAGTCTTTTTCGAAGCGCCCCCATCTGCACAAGTGCAAGACGAAATGACACAATTCATCACTTGGTTTAACACCACAAGCCTTTCCCTTCCGATCCTCGCGCGCGCCGCCATCGCTCATCTCTACTTTGAAAACATCCACCCTTTCGAAGATGGCAATGGCAGAATTGGACGTATCATCGCAGAAAAAGCGCTCTCTCAAGGAGTGGGACGCCCCATCCTCATCGCCCTCTCAAAACGGCTCGAAAAAAGAAAAAAAGAATATTACGCAGTATTGGAAAAATGCAATCGCTCACTTGACGCACAAAATTGGGTCGCATTTTTTGCAGAAGTCATTATTCAAGCCCATGAAGAATCGATCGCCCTCATCCATTTTGTCTTAGAAAAATCCAAAATGCTGCAACGTCTCGAAGGACAACTCAACGAACGCCAAGAAAAAGTCTTACTGAGAATATTTGCCGAAGGTCTGAGCGGCTTTACAGGGGGTTTAAGCGCTGAGAATTACATTGCAATCACAAAAACAACGCGCGCTACTGCCACCCGCGATTTGAGCGATCTCGTCGAAAAAGGAGCTCTTACAAAAACGGGCGAGCTGCGCTACACCCGTTATCATTTAAATCTTAAGGCTTTTTAAACAGAATTTTTCTTCTTCACTTCAACAGATTAGCTTTCCTGTAGCCCAGTAGCACAAGAGGCGTCGCAGCGAGACAATAGACATACCAGTAGCTGCTGTCCCATTCGAGCTTAAGCAAGCCATTATCGGAGAAGAAAAGCTGCAGGAGACCTAGCATCAAGAGATTTGCGCCCACAGTAAGAAATAGAAGAGGCCAAAAGCTGCTCTTCTCATCCACCGCATGCGCCTCGTCCTGCTCCTGAGTGGGAATCGAAGGAATTCCTAAGGGAGAGGTCGAAGAAAAACGTTTTTCAGAGACATCTTTGAAAGGATCGGCTTGTTTCATAGGGGCTGCACTCTGATATTCTTCTGCGTAGATCGGCTGTGTATTTTTGGCTGCATAAGGAGGAGGATAAAGAGCAGTCAGACTGTCGTTGAACGACTGCTGCTTCCGGTACTCGGCTTCCTGGACAGACGCTTGCGGCGTTGACTCCGCAGCACAGTAAGGACAAACGATGGCTTCGAGGGGAATGCGCCCATCGCAATTAACACACAACTTCTGACGTTCTTTCAGTTTCATCGCAATCCTCCCTTGTGAACCCAAGCCCTAACCCCCTCATCTTGTCACAGGAACCCCAAAATGCGCTACTGTTTTTCATCCACATCCGATCTTCAACTTGATCAAAAGGCTTAGTTTTTGAAATAGTCTTTGCGAAAACAAGAAAGATCAAGATGTCCGTTGACAGATTCATTGAAGTGATTCGATGTAATGAAAAATATAGAGCTTGCACAATTGCAGACCTGTATACAACGCCACGCCCTGATGCGAGGTCGTGGTGCATCCTTTCTCCACGCGAGCGCTATGTGTCCCACGAACCTTATACGCAAGCGCATATCGGCATGTTTCGAGACGACACCTCAAAAATGCTAGAAGGTAAACAGCTTATCCTCATCGATCGAAACCGATGCAAATTGTTCACCACTTTTAATGCACTTGAGGACCACTATTTTTCACAGCTTGTTAGTGTCCTGAAGTCCAAAAATGACATGCCCTACACCCTCGAGCCCATTAATTCTGCTCTTCCTTTAATCGACCTCTTTAAAGAGATTTTCCCTGATCCTTCAGAAGACCCCCCTTCATGCATCATCCTCTAATCTAAGGAAATAAAGATGCTCTCTGATTATTTTGTTCAAACGATTCGAGCCGATCCAAAATATTCTAATTACACCATTGCAGAACTAGTACATAGTTAAAAAAGTTTTTGCTCTTTGGGCTGATGTGAAAGCTCCCGCGGCTAAGCGATCGTAAAGGCCGCTGTGTGCAGACACACAGCTAA
>JAGVMG010000067.1 GCA_020053915.1 Parachlamydiales bacterium
GACACAGAATTGGAAAAAGATACCCAAGAGCTTTTAAATGCGGTGGAAAATCCCTTCTTTTCTGATGAACTCAATGAATACCAGTACATGCTCGTTCCCGCCGTGTTGCGAGACTCTACCCAGATCATTTTGTGTAAAACTTGGATCCATAAAAAATGGGATCAAGTCAAAAAATTTGCGAAAAAAAATTAAAGCCTCATCAAGGGAAGTACATGCCAGAAATGAGCGCAAGAGAGCTCATTCATGAGGCTGGTATTCCTACGTTCCCAAGACCAAAAGGAATTCCTGAAAACTATAGAATTAAGCTCTCAGATAAAAGTGGAGGCATGAAGTATGTACATCCGAATAATGAGGGAACCTATGTTAGGATCATGGCAGGTAAAGCT
Source organism: Parachlamydiales bacterium (assembly GCA_020053915.1). GTDB lineage: Bacteria > Chlamydiota > Chlamydiia > Chlamydiales > Rhabdochlamydiaceae > JAGVMG01. The sequence continues at coordinate 387 of JAGVMG010000067.1, forward strand.
CACAGTCCTTATCCATATCAACAAAAACCGTATGTAAATCACAGGATAAACGGAACATCTATTAATAAATACGGCAATAAAGTTCTTAACAATTCGCCAGAGGCCCACATTCCGATTGATGAATTTATATACAGAGGATAATAAATGATGAATAAAAAAGATAAACAAGAGAATTTAGAAGCATTCATAAAGAACATTAGTCGACTCTCAGATGAAAAATACCAGGAACGCGTCTGGGTAAGAGTAGAAGGTCCTGAATGTGATGATATTGATGATGCAGTTTGCGACTTTTTCGATGACGGAGGCCACATTTTAGAAAATTATAAAAATTTTGAAATTACAGAAGCACAACACAAATTATTAATCACATTAAGAGATAAACTGAATAATTTTAAACATGATTACCATGTTTACTCCCCATATAAATCCACAGAAAAACTCATTCAGCTTCCTGAATGGAAAGAAATTAGAAAATTATCAAAAGATGTAATTCGATCTTTTAATTTTCAGCAAAAAAAATAAATAAATCCACATAACAGCTCATTCTTCGTTTCTAATAGATAGAAATTAGAAAACCTCAAAAAAATTAATGGCAGAAAACAAATGCTTTAAGGCTTTGGATGCGACCAGAAGCCGAGGGTGATTACAACACTTTGACTCGCTTCAACAAGCATAAAATTGAAGCGAAAAGCCTGAAAAATTTATCCAACTTTGGAGTGAGTGCAGTTTATATAGCGCGAGCCCTCTGCCTAACGGATTTCCCCCTTGCGCTTTGCTTCTTATTGCGCTTTAATGACCTCACTTTCCGAAGAACATCGACATAGGTGAGGTGCAAGATGGCGACGATTCAATCGATCGAAGCATTAGAAATTCTCGATTCCCGTGGAAATCCCACGCTTGAAGTTTATGTCACAACCTCAGATGGTCACAGAGGAAAAGCAGCTGTGCCCTCCGGCGCTTCGACAGGAGAACATGAAGCCGTCGAACTGCGCGACAATGATCCCAAACGCTACGGTGGAAAAGGCGTCTTGAAAGCTGTCCACAATGTCACGGGCCCCTTATCAGAACTGCTCCTCGGAAAAAGCGTCTTCGACCAAAAGGCCATCGATCAGCTGATGATTGATGCCGACGGGACACCTAATAAATCCCGCTACGGCGCCAACGCCATTCTCGGCATCTCTCTTGCTGTCGCTAAAGCGTCGGCGGCAGCTCAAAAAACATCCTTTTACCACTCCTTGGGCAAAGATTTAGCCATTCTGCTACCCGTTCCCATGATGAACATTCTCAATGGCGGTGCCCATGCTGATAACACCCTCGACTTCCAAGAATTCATGATTCGCCCCATCGGCGCTCCCAATTTAAGAGAAGCCGTCCGCTTTGGAGCCGAAATTTTCCACACACTGAAAATGCTCCTCCATAAAGCCGGGCACGCTACTTCTGTCGGCGATGAAGGAGGTTTTGCCCCCCGCTTGAAATCCGATGAAGAAGCCCTCGACTTTCTGATCAAAGCCATCGAAACCGCAGGCTACAAACCCGGTCAAGAGATCACAATCGCCCTCGACTGCGCAGCTTCCGAGTTTTACGACCCCGCCACTAAAACCTACTTTGAACGAAAAAAGAAAGACGCAGGACACCCCTTCGAAAAGCGCACTGCAGAAGAACAGATCCAGTATCTCGAAACCCTCTGTTCCCGTTACCCCATCGACTCCATTGAAGACGGCCTCGATCAGAACGACTGGGCAGGATGGCAAAAACTCACCGCAACACTCGGAAAAAAAATCCAACTCGTCGGCGATGACATCTTTGTCACCAACCCCAAATTCTTAAATAAAGGCATTCAAGAAAAAGTCGGCAACGCGATCCTCATCAAAGTCAACCAGATCGGTACCCTCACAGAAACCTTAGAGACAATTGAGCTCGCCCGCAAGCATAACTACAGCACGATCATCTCCCATCGATCGGGAGAAACCGCAGACACTGCGATTGCCGACATCGCTGTCGGCACACGCGCAGGCCAGATCAAAACAGGCTCACTCTCTAGATCCGATCGAGTCGCCAAATACAACAGGCTTATGGAGATTGAGCATGAGCTCGGCCGCTTTGCGAAATACCCGAAGAAATAGGTCTCAAGCTCAGCGCTCCAATTCTAACCGCTCAAAGTCACAAAAAGGCATGTTATCTATCCACAGACAAAAATGGATGGGACGCTGCTCATTAATTTGAGAGGTAAACTCTCTAATCAAATCACTTAAAGACCCTTGGTTTGCAATAACAGACGAAGATGGACTAAATGGAACCGGAGGGACAGGGGATGGCGATGGCGGTGTAGGAGGAATAATCTCGCTACTCTTATAATAAAACTTAAAAGAAGCCCCGCCATAGGTGCCGCCTGGATAATAGGTGTTCCACTCTTCGGTAGGTGAATCGACAAATTCCGGGCCTGGGGAATACATCTGTCCGTTGATGACGGAGCCAGTAGGGACGTTGTTTTGCGACTGGGTGGCTGTGTAGATTTTAAGGTTGCCGGTTGCTATCAGC
>JAGVMG010000055.1 GCA_020053915.1 Parachlamydiales bacterium
GTTAGCTGTGTGTCTGCACACAGCGGCCTTTACGATCGTTTAGCCGCGGGAGCTTTCACATCAGCCCAAAGAGCAAAAACTTTCTTAACTATGTACTAGTCAGCCGATCGCAAACCGCAATAAACCTTATTGCCGACGGACTAAGCTGGATATGTAAAAACATAATCAAACCTTCATTTAATGAATATATTTTAACATATTTAATTATTTAAAAGAATAGTTTTTAAAACAAAAAAAACAACTCACAAGCAAACACATAAACACGTTAAAATAATAATTTTAAACATTCGCAGCAATGTGGTTCCATTTCAGAGATCTTTGACTTTTCCCTTCCCCCTATGCTAAGCTTTATTCAATACAATCCTCCAACGTTAGGACCCTAAGATTTATGCACTCTCAAGAAATCCGACGCAATTTTCTGAAATACTTTAAAGAAAAAGGACATGCGATCATCCCCTCTTCCCCCGTCGTTCCGCATGACGACCCCACGTTACTCTTCACCAACGCGGGAATGAACCAGTTTAAAGATGTCTTTTTGGGCAAAAGCGACCGAGAATACACGCGAGCGTCTACTTCGCAAAAATGTATCCGGGTGGGCGGCAAACATAACGACTTAGACAATGTCGGCCATACAACACGCCACTTGACCTTCTTCGAGATGCTCGGCAACTTTTCTTTTGGCGATTATTTCAAAAAAGAAGCGATCCAGTTTGCTTGGGAAGTCTCTACGCAAGTTTTCGGATTCGATGCAGAAAAAATCTGGCCAACCATTTTTGAAACCGATGAAGAGGCTTTCTCTTACTGGAAGGAGATCGTTCCAGAAAATCGAATCATCCGAATGGGGGAAAAAGACAATTTTTGGGCGATGGGCGACACCGGTCCTTGCGGTCCTTGCTCTGAGCTTCTCTACGACAGAGGCGAAGCGTTCGGCTCAGCGCGCTCTCCAAAAGAAGATCTCACAGGCGAGCGTTTTCTAGAGTTTTGGAACCTCGTTTTCATGCAATTTAATCGCGACGCAACAGGTCACATGCAACCTCTTCCTAAGCAGTCGATCGACACGGGAGCAGGCCTTGAGCGCGTTGTTGCTTTGCGCATGGGCGTCGACACTGTTTTTGCCACTGACATCTTCATGGACCTCATCGCGCAAATTGAGCAGGTCTCAGGAAAAAAATACAATGCCGCGGATCCTCAATTAGCTCCTGCTTACCACGTGATTGCCGACCACATCCGCTCGCTCAGTTTTGCAATGTCCGATGGAGCGCAGCCGAGCAATATCGAACGGGGCTATATCTTGCGCAAGCTGATCCGAAGAGCCGTGCGCTATGGGCGAATGCTCGGCATACAGGATCCCTTTCTTGCAAAAGTTCTTCCGCGTCTTGTCGATGTGATGGGGCCTGACTACCGAGAGCTTGGTCTCAACCAAGCGCGCATCGCAGAAATTTTAACTCTCGAAGAAGAGGCGTTTATCCGCACGCTAAAGCGCGGCGGCAACATTTTGTCCTCGGTGATTGAGCAAGCTAAAGCGCATCCGCACAAACAGATCACGGGAGAAGAGGCGTTTAAACTCAAAGACACTTATGGATTTCCGTTAGAAGAGATCTTGCTGATCGCAAAAGACACCGGGCTACAAGTTAATCTCGACGCCTACGAGCTGTTAGAAGAACAAGCCCGTGAAAAATCGCGCAGCGCGAAAACAGTGCATGCACAAGTCGCAGAAGAGAGCCTCTTTAAAGATTACATCGCCAAGCACGGCGCCTGTGAGTTTGTCGGTTTCAATGAAACTGAAGCCCAAGGGTCGATCTTAGCACTTGTCAAAGACGGCGTCTTTGTCGATCAATTAAATGAAGGCGACGAAGGGATGGTCCTTCTCGATCGCACTCCTTTTTATGCGGAAAAAGGGGGACAGATCGGCGATCAAGGTACACTCATCCACCATAGCGCCCATTTCAACGTCACCGACTGCCATGCACCCTATTCGGGCGTGATTGCGCACATCGGCCGTCTCGAAAAGGGAAGTTTCATCTTAGGCGAGCCGATCAATGCCCATGTGAATGCGCCCCGCCGCCAGCAAATCGCCAATAACCACACAGCGACCCACTTGCTCCACTGGGCCCTGCAAAAAATCTTAGGCGAACACATTCGCCAGGCAGGCTCTCTTGTCGAACCAAGACGTTTGCGTTTTGACTTTAACCATCATAAACCTTTATCACGCGATGAGCTGCGCCAGCTCGAGCTTCTCGTGAATGAAAAAATCCGAGAGGACAAGCCCGTAAACACCTATGAGCTAGCCTTCGATGAAGCGCAAAAACATCCTGAAATCAAACAGTTCTTCGGCGAAAAATATGGCTCGAAGGTCCGCGTTGTCGATATCGGGTACTCCAAAGAGCTTTGCGGAGGAACGCATACAGCTCATGTCGGAACGATCGGCTATTTCCGGATCGCAAAAGAGGCAAGCATCGCTGCCGGCGTGCGAAGGATCGAAGCAGTCACGGGACTTGATGCAGAACATCTCGTCTATGACGAAGAAGACGTCATGGAAAAAATGGCGACAACGCTCAAAGTGCCTACAAATAAACTCCAAGAAAAGATGACAAGTCTATTTGAAGAAAACCGCACGCTGTCTCAAGAGCTCAAACAGTTCCGCCTCCAAGCGTTGAAAGATTTGAGTCTCAGCCTGACAGAAAAAGTACAACAGGTAGGCGCTTTCCCGCTCATCGCAGAGTGCGTAGAGCTCGACGCAGAATTTTTAGCTCCCCTTGCAGAAGATCTAATGCAGCGTGTAAAATCCGCTGTCATCGTCTTAGGCATTAAGATGACAGATCGCTGCCAACTTCTTGTGAAAGTCTCTTCCGACTTAAACCAAAAAGGGGTACAAGCAGTTCAACTGATTAAAGAAATCGCCCCACTTGTCGGCGGCAGCGGCGGCGGAAAAGCAGACTCTGCGCAAGCTGGAGGAAAAAACCCTGAGGGACTTCCCTCAGCGCTGCAGAGAGCAAAACAATGGTTATCGACCCTCTAAAAGAGCTTCTCACGAGCCCTGCACTGCAGGCTTTTGAGAAGCTCTGTCCTGACGAGCCCTCCCTACTCATCGAAGAGCTCTGGGAGGCTCCGAAGGCAGCACTCATTGCATTAGCAGCTAGAGCCACAAGAAAAAATATTCTTGTTGTTAGCAGCTCCATGCAAGACCAACTCCTCGAAGATATCGCCTATTTCACACAAACAACACCTCTTGATTTTCCTGCCTGGGAAACTCTGCCCGGAGAAGAGATCGCCCCATCACTTGATATCGTGGGAAAACGCTTCGAAATTCTGCACAACTTAAGCACGAAGAAAAAACCGATCATCCTCCTCGCCTCGCTACAAGCCTGTCTGCAAAAACTCCCCGCGCGTGCAACACTTAAAAAGCTCTGCCACCACTGGAGAGTGAACGAAACCCTCGTCTTCGATACGCTTCCCGCACTTCTCCAAGAGCTCGGCTACAGAAAGGCTCCTGTCGTATCCGACAAAGGAGAATTTGCCCTGCGCGGCGGAATCCTCGATATTTTCCCCCTCTCCACACCCGATCCGTATCGCTTGGAATTCTTCGGCGACACGCTAGAGCAGATCCGCACCTTTGATCCGATCAGTCAAAAATCGATGGGAAAAGTGGACTCCTTCTTCCTCTCCCCCGCTTCAGAATTGCAACTTTTACAGAATGAAAAAACACTGCACTCTCTGTTCGACTATCTTGGAAAAGAGACGATTGTCATCTTGGATGATCTCTTGAGCTTGGAAGATCGCAGCGTGGCATTGAAATCCAATTCCCGTTACCTCATGAGCTTTGAAGAGTTTTTAGAGAACACCCGCTCTCACAGCTGCCATTATTGGGCCAAAGAAACCCTCGAAGCACTTTCCGATGTGAAGATCACAAAAAAAGTAGGAAGAGCATTCTATACAGGAAAAGACCCGCTTCAGCCCCTCACCTTCCAGATGTTCGATCAACCCATCAATGCCAAGCGCTGGATGCACCCCTTTTCCGAAGTCACTGATTTTTTCTCTCTCTCAGATAACCAAGCGGCATCCACCGCCCCCGAAATTCTCCACGGAATCCACCGCTTTGCACAATCCAATCTCGAGATCCACTTTCTGTGCACCAGCCAAGCTGAAGAAAATGCCCTGAAAGAAAAAATCAAAGAAGTGAATACAACGCTCCCTCGAAATACCCAGTTTGAAACGGGATATCTCTCTTCTGGCTTTGTCATCAGAGAGACCGAGCAGTGTTGGATTCCGATGACAGAATTCACCCACCGGCTCAAGCCCCGGCGGCAAAAATGGCGCTCTACTTCGCACACACCCGCATCTGAATTTCACGCCCTCAGTCCCGGAGATCTCGTTGTCCACTTTCATAACGGGATCGCCAAATACCTCGGCATTGAAAAGCGACCCGATCATACCGGAAGAGAAACCGAGTTCATGCTGCTTGAGTACGCGGAAACGAGCAAACTCTACGTCCCCGTCGCGCAGTCCCATCTCGTTTCCCGCTACATCGGCTCCCATGAAGAGATCCCGACGTTAAGCGCACTCGGCTCCCCGAGATGGCAAAAAACAAGGCTCCAAGCCCAACAAGCGATCATCGGTTATGCCGATCAGATCCTCCGCATGAATGCCGAGCGCACCGTACAGGGAGGCTTTGCTTTTCAGCCCGACTCGAAAGACATGCAGCTCTTCGAAGAGGATTTCCCTTTTGTCGAAACCGACGATCAAACCCAAGCCATTCAAGCGATCAAAATCGACATGACTTCAGATAAAGCCATGGACCGCCTCATTTGCGGCGATGTCGGCTATGGAAAAACGGAAGTGGCGATGCGCGCAGCGTTTAAAGCCGTCGTCGACGGAAGAAAACAAGTGGCCGTCCTCGTTCCCACGACAGTTCTTGCCATGCAGCATTATGAATCCTTCTGCGATCGAATGGCAAACTTCCCCGTCAACATCGGCGTCGTCTCCCGCTTTCGCAGCGCTAAAGAGATCAAAGAGACTCTTAAAAAAGCTTCCGAAGGAAAAATCGACATCTTGATCGGCACCCATCGGATCTTGAGCAAAGACGTCATTTTCCGCGATTTAGGGATGATCATCATCGACGAAGAGCAGCGCTTCGGAGTGCGCGCAAAAGAACACTTAAAAGCCTTGAAAACAGGCGTCGACTGCATCACTCTTTCCGCAACACCGATTCCGCGCACTCTGTACCTCTCACTGATTGGCGCAAGAGATATATCCGTCATCAACACTCCGCCTCAAGACCGCTTACCCATCAAATCGATCCTCGCAGAAAAAGATCCCGCGCTGATTCAGAATGCGTTGCTCCGCGAACTTACCCGCGATGGACAAGCCTACTTTATCCACAACCGCGTGGAAACCCTCTTTCAAGTCACCGAAGAATTGCAGAAACTGCTTCCCGAGGCTAAGATCGTCACAGGCCATGGACAAATGTCAGCAGACGAGCTCGACGCCGTCTTCCATTCCTTTAAAACAGGCCAAGCAGACATCCTTGTTGCGACCACGATCATCGAAAACGGAATCGACATCCCGAATGCCAATACGATCCTGATCGACAGATCCGACACCTTCGGGCTTGCCGACCTTTATCAGATGCGCGGAAGAGTCGGCAGATGGAACCGCCCCGCCTACGCCTACTTTCTCGTTCCCAAACAACGCGAGCTTCCCGAGCTGACCCGTAAACGTCTCTATGCGCTTATCGAATCCTCCGGCTATGGCGCTGGCATGAAAGTCGCCATGCGCGATTTAGAGATCCGCGGCGCCGGCGATATCCTCGGGACACAACAATCGGGCCACGTCTCCTCAATCGGCTTCCACCTCTACTGCAAGCTCCTCAAAAAAGCCGTCGACGCACTTCGTCTGAAATCCGCCCCCACCTTCACCGAAACCAAAATGGAGTTTTCTTACCCTGCGTCACTGCCCGATTTTTATATCAACGAAACCTCGTTGCGCATGGAAATTTATCACCGCCTCGGCGAGGCTTCCTCGTTTGAAGAGATCGATGGGATATTAGCCGAGCTCAAAGACCGCTTTGGAACGCCCCCCTCAGAAGTGCTCTGGCTGTATCACCTCACACGGCTGCGCCTCTATGCATCAACGCACCACTTCACCCATTTGAAATTTGAGAATTATACCTTTACGGCAGAACGGCACACGGCCAAAACGACAGAAAAGAAAACCATTCCTCTCCCGCGCACGAAAAAGCCTGCCGAGCTCGAGTGGCAAGTCATCGAAGCTCTCCAGCAGGCCTTCAAATTGAAAAAATAGACTACATCCCGATATTTCTGTGGTAAGCCCCTTTGACATGCTTCTCTTGCATCTTGCGAGCAACTTTTAGAATCGCAATGCCTTTTTCCACATGATCTGCCATGTGGCGATCATAAACAGACTCTGAACTTTTCTTTGTCTTCACGCCATCGACATTTAAGGGAAGATCGGAAATAAGAAGAAGCGCACCCAGCGTATATTTTCGTTTGTAACTTGCAGCAAAAAGTGTTGCGCACTCCATTTCGATCGCTTGCGCTTTTGTCGCTTTGAGACGCGTTTTAAATTCTTCGTTAAACTCCCAAAAACGCATGTTCGTTGTAAACGTGATCCCAATGTGATACGCGCATTTTTGAAGCTCCATCACCTCAGTCACAGCTTTTTGCATCAAGAAGTTAGCAAGAGCTGGCACTTCAGTTGGAAAATAAAAATCAGACGTCCCCTCACCACGGATACTGGCAACGGGCACTAAATAATCGCCCACCTTGTAACGGCGGCGCAGCCCTCCGCACATCCCCAACAACAAGCTCGTCTTGATCGGCATAAAAGAACAGAGATCCACGACAAGCGCTGCCGCCGGCGATCCAATTTTAAAATCGAGAATGCTCACCCCATCTTCTGGAGAGTGAGCCACTTTGAACATCGACCCCTCAATCACCTTCACGCCGCGCGTCTTCGCAAAATAATCGACATAGCGGGGAAAGTTAGTCAAGAGCAGGTTGGACTGGAAATCCCCCACATCGCAACCCGCATAACGCTCTAATGTATCCTTTGCAAACTGCTCTTCTGTGACAGCATCACCCATACTTAATTCCCCCTTGACCTTTTTCCGAGCATATCACATTTCCCAGCAAAAGGCAAGAGACTGCATAGATAAAAAAAAGCCCAGCCATTTCAAATGGCTGGGCGTTGAGAACCAAAGAAGATTAAATAAATCTTTTAAAAAACTTATCATCCTCCGAAAAGGAGCCGCGCGCTTAAGCAGCTCCTGCAGAAGCGTTGGGATTAACAGCCTTAATGTCTTTTTGCATTTGAGGCTCTTTCTCTTGCTCCTCTTGCCATCCAACAGGCAAGCCAGCGCATTCCCCAAGGCGGTTGATCCTGTTTTCAATTTTCTTGAAATAAGAATCGAGGAAAGATTCTTTACAATCCAATATAGTCAAGCGACGAGGCTTATGGGCATCAGGATCACCGCTATATTGCGTTGCTGCATAAAATTCTCCTGCAAGCAGTTGACTTGGAGAAATCAACAAGGTTTGGCTACTATGTTTGTTCCTCTCATAAGCGTATAATGCAAAATGCTGAGAGATCTTCAAATGCGAATTTAACTGGCGCGCAAGCTCTTTTATCGCCCCCACCGAAATCAACGGCTCCTTGCAATTGCGAAGCGCTTCAATCGCCTCGATTGCTCTTGCAAGGCCGCCATCCATAATACTAAAACCCTTATATGCGCTCCCCTCTCTAAAATGATGAAAAATGTTCTTCATTAAGCTCAAAGAATTCAGAATACCTTGTAGATCTGAAAGTCCCCCTCCTCTTGGAGAAGGAAAGGCTTTTTCAATCAACTCTGAGGTCAGCACTTGCGCAGAAAGCGCTGACGGGATGGGAGTTAAAGGCTTAAGAGGGAGATCTAAATCCTTCACCGGAGTGTGCACATCTTTTAAGACAAGGTCTCGAGTCCGATCAGATTCCCAATCTTTTGGAACGTGCATTTGTTGACCTAGATCAACCATAAACGCGTCGATATTATTTAATAAAGGAAGAACCTTGTCATTGTGTACTGTATAATAATTCGAATCTCTTCCGTACATATCCTCTGATGCAGAACGAAGCATTTCTCTAAGAGCCACAAGTTTCTTACCCAATTGTCTTACACGCTCTAATGGAATCTCTCCTTTCAGAGAAAGGAACTCATTGTAGTCCTTTTCAAATTCAGTGATGCTCGTATTAAGACATGAGACGTATCCATAACACATGGTACGTATAGGAAGTAAGTTATCGAGCTTGTTTAGTACTTTAAATATGCGCCGAGAGGAGCGTAGAATCATGTCAGGCTTTGTACGGCCAGAACCCGTTCGAGAAGAAAGAAGCTGCATCACACCTTTTAACTCCTGACCAGAAATCATCCTAGGAAGGTATTTCGACTCAACAAGGACATTCTTTTTTTGCTTGTGACGAATGCCTTTCACATTATCAAATATTTTTGTCAGCAATTTTGCTTTCTCTTCAGATAAAGGGATACGCTCTGTCCACATAGATTCAAACTCCCCTTTTTCAAGAAGCGTCTTAGCTCTTGATTTAAAGGCGCGGTAACAAATCGTACAGCGCAGCGCAAGTCCGCCATCCACAGAAGAACCTTTCGCTTGAGACTCAGCCTTTGCAAATGCATTATGCGCTTCCTTATATGCTTCGTGATCCATCCTAATTAGTGTCATCTGAGATGATGACACAGAAGGTGTTGCTGCCATAACTTCCTCCAAACCAAGTTTAATTTTTTATTCTTATGAATACATTTTATTCAAATAACGAATTA
>JAGVMG010000020.1 GCA_020053915.1 Parachlamydiales bacterium
AAGGCCGCTGTGTGCAGACACACAGCTAACTTTACGATCGTTTAGCCCCGGGGCTTTGACACAGCCGAAAGAGTAAAAACTTTCTTAACTATGTACTAGGCTATATTTTTTTTTAATTAGCCTAGCACTGCCACACAAAATCGTGCAAATAAAAATTTAAACACTTAATTTTCTGAAACATAGATTCACCATTTTCGTGATCTCACGAAAATGGTGAATCTATGTGAAACTGGTTAACTTCTAGAAATAATCCAATAAGGTGGGATGTATGTAGAGGCGGTCAGATAACTTGGATCAAGCCAGTCTGCCTTGAAAAAAAAATTGCTGCCTAAGTCGTACTGGAAATTATAAATTCCAGGCAGGTAGAAGAACTGAATCGCTTCAAAATCGTGCGACCCGTTGCCATTCGAATTGCGATCGAGGCAAATGGAATCTTTAGAACCACCGGAGCCTTTGATCACAGAAAAATCGATAAAGTCATCAAAATCTGAAGACCCCTGCCCTCCAAAGCGAACAGACGAGGCAACTACAACACCCTTAGAAGGCGCTGTGTGAACATATTCGGCATCTTTATAGATATCTGTAAATGCAATCAACTCTGCAAGATCTAGCACAACCATAGAATCGGTGATCGTTGCATAAAGCTGCGTGTCAGTCACTTCGTTATAGAGATTAGCATACGCTTGTTCGACCAAGGATTCTGGAGAAATGACAACCCCGCTTGTAATCGCTTCTGCTTGCAGGGCATTGATCTCGTTATAGAGGGTTGTATACGCCTCATTGACAAAAGATTCTGTCGTGAGAAGTGTGCCTTTTGGAACTCCACCCCCTTGCAGCGCCATCATTTCCTGAACCATCATCGGCGCACTGACCGAGCTGCTATCGATCCCATTCAATTCATTATAAAGCGCAATGTAGGCTTGTGCAGCCTGTGCCGCTGGAGAATTCTCCATGCAGCTCGTACATCCATTGGGTTGCTGAACGTTCATCTCTTGATACAGATTGATGAAGTCTTGGGTTGCTAAAGCCCCTGCTGCAAAAGGCACGCCGCTGATGGCATCGACGACTTGAGCTGCGTTCATTTCATTGTAACGATCGATATAGGCTTGTACAGTTAAAGCCTCTGGAGAAAAAGGCTGTCCGTTAATCACAGATTCCGCTTGGAGAGCGGTGATCTCGGCGAAAAGGTCACGCATTGTCTCTGGGGAGTTCATCACAAATGCGTCCATTGAAAATGGACTGATCTCATTGTAGAGCTCTACATCCCCTTGTGCGCCCAAAGGAGAGAGAAAGTTCTTTGTGCACGGATTGAGCTGGAGGTAGTTCATCCCATTGAATTGGATTTGACAGGGGATGTTTGCAGGGTTTGCCAAGGGGAAGCTTCCTGTTCCAATGAAATTAGCAAAGACAGGCGCTCCGACCCAGGTTGGACCACTGCTGGCTATTTGAATGCCGCTGGCAATGGTTCCGACAGTCCCAAACAGCGCATTAAAATACGCTTGCACTGAGGTGGTAATCGGGAGGGGGGTCGAGAGATTAATGATATTCACCCGTGCGCTCAAAGCAACGGTTTGCGCTGTGATCTCATTTTTTCCACTGCTATTGCTTAAGATCACATTATCCCCGTAACCGTTGAGACTATTCGCATAGATCGATCCTTGCAAGACCAGATCTCCCGATGTTCTTCCTGGATCTCCGAGGACAACGATGTTAAATGGGTTGAGGCCTGTACCGATCGCATTTAAGGTGATTTTCCCACTGCCCGCATTGACAATCACGTTCCTCAGTCCTGATCCCGTGTTCGCAAGATCGGTCAGAGTGATGTTTCCGTTAAAGCTACGCACAACTAAATCTCCCGCGAGGTTAATCGGCGCTCCTGTAAATTCGATGGCAGATCCGTTTGTGATGAGCCGGATGGGGCTTTCGCTTCTGAAATTAAAGCCTGAGCTCGCTGTGTAATTTTGGTTCCCCCCTTGATAAGTGGTTCCATTAAACTCAATGATTGAAGGAGCTACGTTATTGCCGATAAAGACACTTGTCAACGAACCGCTTGTTCCTCCGCCAATGTTGTCGAGGCTGATCGTCGAGCTTGAATTCAGCACGAGTTGAGAAAAGGACTGCCCTGCTCCGATCGGCGCTAAAAAGCGCAAGGCGCCTTTACCCGCATCGACATTTAAAAGCCGCACTCCGTCCACGTCTGCATTCACAGCGCCAGAGAAGGTGATCGATCCCCCATTGGTCATCATTTTAGTGTTTCCACCGACAGTGACCGCGTCCATAAAGCTGAGATTGCCCCCTGTGCCTTTTGCGACTGTGCTGATCGTACAGCTATCTGCGTAATTTAGAGCACTTAAGAAAGTCACATCGGAACCGCTAGATTTCAGCGTCAGTGCACCTAAAGGATTCTTAGAGCCAATCGCTCCGGAAAAGAGGATGCTTCCTCCTGAGAGTGTTTTGCTGATATTGAGAGCTTGAGAGGTCTCATCGCTGTCGATTTCGCAAGCAAATGCAATGGATCCTGCTGCTGTAGAAATCGTGGCTGTTCCACCTAAGGTCAACGCTTCATTAAAGGTGATATCCCCACTTTGCGTGGTTAAATTCAAAGCATCCAGAGGAAGAAGATTGCCTACTCCCTGAAACGCGATCTTTCCTGTGTTGAAGGTTGCAGCTGTCAATGTGATCCCCGGAACCGTGCTATTGACATCGCCTTTAAAGATAATGTCGCCTCCGTTCGAGATGAAATTGGCATCGCTTCCTAAGCTTGTCGATCCCCCCGTCGCATTGATTTTCATAGCCCCTGTCGAGGTGATCATGGACATCGATCCAAACGGCTGGAGATTGCCAAGCGAGTCGTTGAAGGTGATTCCACCCGTTCCCGTATTGAGGGACAAGGTATTGCCGCCTGTCGAGCTGTTAACAGCTCCATTGAACATCACTTCTCCTCCGAACGTCGTAAAGGAGGTATTGCCCCCTGCAGTAAATGAGCCATTAAAGGTGGTGGCAGCAGTTCCCGTATTCAATGTCAATGACCCGATCGGGTTGATCGCTCCAACGTTTCCTTTAAAGGTTAGCGCGCCGCCGCCTGTTTTGCTGATCGCAAGAGCACGCGGGGTACCATCGCTATCTAAGGTGCTGTTAAAGGCAATCGTTCCCGTTGTTGAACTGATCACATTCGCCCCTAGTGCGGATTGACCCAATGTAACAGGGCCACTAAAAGAAATAGCGCCTGCATTAGCTCCTATATTTCCCGCTGTGAGCACAAGGCCACCGAGAGAAGCGTTACTGCCGACGCTGGAAAAATTGATATTGCCTGCTCCCGAGTTGACCGTCAGGTTGCGTGTTGCTGGGATATCGCCGCTCACATCTCCTAAGAAACTCACCGATCCATCCCCTGCCAAGCCGCTTCCCTGCCCATTTCCGTTAGTCGTTACGGTAAGAGCTCCTCCCATCGTTACTGCATCTCCGAAGGTCACAGCTCCGCCTGTCGCCCCGACGTTGGTCACAATCGAAGAATCGCCGATGAAGTTAAGGGTGCTTGCAAATGTGACGGGCACAGCGCCTGTCGTAAATGTCAATGTCCCCAAAGGTCCAGAACTTCCAACAGATCCATTGAATAAGACCGATCCATCCCCCGCATTGTTGATCGTTAAGCCTGAGGTCGGCAACGTACTATCGAGGGTGCTGCTAAATAAAATATTGCCTGTTCCAACGTTGAGTGTCGTCAAGCCCCCTGTAAGCACCGGTTGTTCAAACGTCACGGATCCCGTTGTCGTGGTAAAAGAGAGCTCGCCTAAAGGTTGTGTGTTTCCGATCGCCCCTGTAAAGGTGATGTTCCCTGTTCCCGCGTTAATTGTTAATGT
Organism: Parachlamydiales bacterium; assembly: GCA_020053915.1. Classification (GTDB taxonomy): domain Bacteria; phylum Chlamydiota; class Chlamydiia; order Chlamydiales; family Rhabdochlamydiaceae; genus JAGVMG01. Next base: position 3,861 of record JAGVMG010000020.1, read on the forward strand.
ACGGCCAGGAATATCTCCGTTAATGTTATGAATGGGTAGAGATCCAAAGCTCACCGATCCCCCATCTGTATTGATTGTCGAGTTGCCCGCAAGATAGAGAGATTTTTTAAAGGCAACCGCAGCGCCGCCTGTCGTGAAGTTGAGCGCTCCGATCGGGTTTTGCCCACCAACAACCTCATTGAACGTCACAGCTCCCATGCCGGCTTTGTTAATCGTTACAGCACGTGGTACGCCATCGCTATCTAAGGTGCTATTCTGGCCAAAAGTGATCGCTCCAGTAAGAGTATTTACTGTGAGTAATCCCCCTAAGGTGACGGGCTGATTAAACGCAATCGCTCCTGAGCTCGCATTCAGCGAGATCGCTCCGAGCGTTGTGATATTTCCGAGGGTCGCGTTAAAGGTGATATCCCCTTTGCCGGAATTGACCGTGAGAATCCGTGTCGCTGGAATATCTGCGTACATCGCACCCGATACATTTCCAAAGGTGACAGCTCCCCCTTTAAATCCACTGCCTGTCGTTGTTGTGATGACAAGATCTCCCCCGATCACCACGTTACTTCCGGGTGTCGATGCAAACGTCACCGCACCGCCATTGCCGCTCACTAAATTTGTCGCAATCATTGAGACAGCTTCCGCTGAGGAGAAATTGAAGGTGTTATTAAAGGTAACACTAGAACCGTTGGTGTTGAAAGTCAACGTTCCGAGAGGACTTGATCCCCCAAACGCTCCTTCGAAGGTCACATTTCCACCACCGCCAGACGCTTTACTGATTGTGAGTGCGCGAGGCGTGATATCGCTATCGAGAGCGTCTTTAAAATCAATTGCGCCTGTCCCAATATTCAATAAGGTTGAGCCACCGAGAATCACTGCTTGGTTAAATGTGACATTTCCCGATGTCGATTGTGTCGAAAAGGCGCCTAAAGGGATCCCATTTCCCGCCGTTCCGATTTTATTAAACGCAATCGAGCCTGTATCTGTCGAGATGCTCAATGATCTTCCCGGAATATCTCCGTTAAGCGCTTGATTAAATGTGACGGCGCCATCTGCCGTTACTAATGTAGTCGATCCGCCCAATGTGACAGTTCCGCTTACCGTATTAAAAGAGATGTTCCCCGTTGTCGTCGTTAAGGCAATGGTGCCCAAAGCCTGCGCGTTGCCTAGATTGCTTTGGAAAATAATGTCGCCGCTGCCCGTGTTCATCGTAAGAGAACGCCCTGAAATATCCCCATTGACACTCCCGGTAAATGTCACGGTTCCGGCAGAAGAATTAATCGTCGTATTTCCCGCTAACGTGAACAGTCCGTTAAAAAGAATGTTCCCATTCTCTGTCATCAAACCAATTGATCCCAGAGGATCTGTCGCCCCCACAGAATTAAAGCTTATCGTTCCTGAGCCGCCTGTCGATGCTGCAAATGAGATGGCCGGAACCACCAAAAGTCCATTCATCGCGCCGCTCACCGAAATATTTCCCGCTTGAGATGCCCACACGCTCGGAGCCCCCAGCGTCACGTTGCCGCTGACTGCAATATCGCCCTTCGTATTAAAAGTCAGCGCCCCAAACGGCTGTGAATTCCCAATGTGCGCGGTGATATTGATAGAAGGAACCCCTTGAGATCCATTAGAGCCTGCATTGATTGTTAGAGTTCGTCCAGGGATATCCGCATTAATATTATCGGATAAAATAACCTGTCCACCCTCGGCGTTGATCGTTGTGTTATCTCCAAAGAAGATCCCCCCCGGAGCTGCCATGATCACTTGACCTGCTGGACCCGGCGAGCTATTTAATGTAATGGTTCCCCCGGTGAACGTGATGTCCGTTCCCGTCGTCGCACCCACATAATTGACTGTCGATCCCCCTGCAGATTGGGCTGTCTGCGCGATCATCGAACTAATCGGCAACACCGACCCCGTATAGGAACTATCGAGCATTTCCAATCCCGCGCGCAAAATCAACGAAGACTGAGTATTCAATGTCTCTGCTTCCGTTCCAGAGGTAATCGCTGTATCTTTATAAGTGATGGTGATTGGACCTGTCGCTGTGATCCGTCCCGTACTTTGCACCAGTAAAGAAACGCCGTTATACGCATTGAATGTCACGGATCCCGTCGCACTGATCACCGGGTCGACTAAGCTGCGGAAGTCTGCATTGCCGCCGCTAGGTCTCAAAAAGGCTAAATCCCCTCCTGCAAAAAAGTGTCCATCCGCTGAGATCTCGTTTTCACTGCCAAAACTCAAATTTCTTCCACTCGCCATTGTCGTATAAGCATCAGCAAATGCGAAAATATCGATCGAATCGGATGTCATATTAAAATCGCGGTACGCAATCGTCTGCAAGGGATGATCTAACGCATCGCGCAGTTTGACACTATCTCTCGCATTGATTGTTAAGTCTTCTGATGCAAGTACTTCAGCAGATGTAATATGGATCTGAGCGGCATCCACCCGAATGTTTTTCGCATAGATGCGGCTGTCTGCCACAATGGAAATCACCCCATCCTCTTCGACAATCTCATTTCCCTCGATAAAATCATCCGTGTTCACCGTGCGCTGAATCACCTCACGGGCAGCTCTTGCTCTTAAATAAACCTCGCCCTCTGGAGCTTCAATCTGTCCCCCTTGAGAGATGAACGCGCTTGGCAAATTTCCATCGAGAGCAAAGCTAATCAGTCGATCTCCTGAAAAATCGAGCGTGATCTTTTCTGCAGAAGCCAACACCACTTTCCCCGCTTGAGCAGAAATCATCCCCTCATTGCGCACCTGAGCTCCCAAAAGAGCAATATCTCCACCTTCCGCCGCTATCAGCGCTCCCTGGTTGAGGATAAGCGCCTTTTCAGAGCCCCCTTCCAGAATAAAATCATAACGATCGTTTAAGAAATCTTGGTCGGCAATGTTAAGCGTCGAGACCACAAGCGAGCCCACATTGACTTGAGACCCTGGGCCAAAAATGACCCCCTTGGGATTGATCAGAAAGACTCTTCCATTCGATTCCATTTTCCCGAAAATCGCGCTGGGATCTCCTCCTTTCACCCGATTGAGCACCGTCGCAGATTTATTCGGCTGAACAAACTGAACCCGCTCCTTCTTGCCCACATTAAAACTTTTGTAATTAATAATCGATTTATCGCCCGCTTCGATAATGAGAGTATTGGAATCGGGAGAGGAAAAGCCCGTTGTCCCATGGGCCGTGCCTTCGACTTGTGGAAGCGCCGCCAAATGTGCGGGGGGAAGCGTAAAATAAATCCCTCCAATAATATACGCCCAAAACAAAGACTTATTAATACGCATAACACTCCTCATATAAATATAATACACCCATAAATAGATATATAAATTAAAACTTAATTAATAATCAATTAAAATTAGAAGCGCATAGTGAAAGAAAACAAAGACTTATTGCAATATTATTGATGAAATCAGGTGTAAATTCACGGAGAGAAAGGGAGAAAGCTTACGTTTTTAGAGGAGCGTATAGCTCAGACGATAGTAAAGAACAGAACTTGAGGGTCTATGCGACTTAGACAAGCCGAAGCCCACATCGAAATTGAAGTTAAAACGATAGAAATTAATGATCCTCAAACCCACCCCAGAGCTCGTTAAATACACAGGCGCATGTTCATGGAACGGATCTCTTCCCTTTGTATAGACAGCCCCCGTATCGACAAATCCCACGAGCTGCACAAGCCCACTGAGCCTGCGATGAGAATCGGGAAGTTTAAAATCTTTGAGAAACGGGATCGGAAAGCGGTACTCGAAATTCCCGTAATACCCCTGCTCCCCTAAAGCTGTCGCCATCGCGTATCCGCGTACCGTGTCCATGCCCCCAATATAAAACTGCTCGGAGAGAGGCAGTTTATTGAACGAATACTGGCTCGCTAAATTAAACACGAAATATTGGGTCCCGGTGATCTCCTGAATTCTCTTGTAATCCAAATTCAGATAAACAAAACGCCCTCCTGATCCCTCTCGACTCGAATGGGGGCTTACAGGCTTAGAGGAGGCAAGGAAATCGGGAAGGCCCCACGACACTTGAAAGGTTCCGACATTCCGTCCTTTCCATCCATCAAAAGCATCGATGTAAAAATTGCCTAAAAGTAAGCGCAGATTATCACGCGAAATCACCCGGTTGTGAAACAAGTTAGAGATCCGCTTATAATCGAATTCCACAGACACATTCGCGCTGATATTTTTCGTCCGAATCACCGCCTGCTGCACATTGACCCCCGCGATGATCGATTGACCCGAAGGATCTAATGCGCTATCGCGGTTCACCTGAAAGTTCGAATAGAGATAGGAAAGACTCATCGACGTCCCGCGGTGATTGAGCGGCATCGCGTAGATAAGATCGTAAAATTGCAAGTGATCAAACGGAAGGCCCAATACCTGAATGGCCGTAAACGTATCGCCATTCATCAGAAGATTTCCATAATCGAGCTTTAGACCCGTTCTCTGGTAGGTATTCGCATGCGATCCATAGGTGTTGTAGTCGATATAGCCATGCACCGGATTGCGGTCTATGACCCGCACGATAATATCCGCCGTCCCCTTCTCCTCCCCTTTTTCAAAGACAACGCCCACCGTCAAGTCGGTATTGTCATTTGCGAGCATGACCGCTTTGATGATCTCATCGTACTGGATCGGCTTGCCCTTTAAATGCCGAAAATAAGCGGAAATGAAACTGGTTTTATAATAATGATTCCCCACCACGGTCACTTTTCCGAGAGCCCCTTCGACAATCTGCAGGGTTAACACCCCATCTTGGATCTTTTGAGCGGGAGGAAAGGCTCTGGCGAGAAAATAACCTTGTTTGACATAGAGCTTCTGAATCGCAATGCACAGCTCGCGGATTTCGCGCATCGTGACCTTTCGATAAAGATACGGCACTGTGAGTTTCATTAATTCCCGATCAGAAAGAAGGGTATTTCCCTTAAACTCAATTCCTTTTAGATCAATCGTCGCTCCCGACCGCATGTAGAGCTGGTCTTCTGGAAGATCGATTTCGAGAAGAGGAACCTCTTTGCGCGGTTCCAATGGCTTCGCTTCGTATTCCCTCTCGATCTGCCGTTCAACTACCCCTGCAGATGTTGACGCAGGAGGAGAGGTAAAGCTCGATGCTGCAAGGTAGGGGGAGAACAGCAGAAACAAGGCTAAAGTTAAACGCATGTGCATAATCTATATGAGGATGAATATTCACCTTATAGGTGAGTGTGAGCAATTATTTCAATGTACAATTGAGGCAGGGAATAAAGAAAAGCGGGGCCGGTTGACCGGCCCCGCTTAGGGTTTTTTAGAAAAAAAACAGGCAGTATTACGCAGTGCGGAGGCTAACTACCATCTGGTTGATACGATAGATCGCATCTGCCTTCAGATATGCGTTGAGCGAATCCATGCTAGGTATTGCCGTTTTAAGATCGTTGAAGATGGCGCTCGCAATTTGATCCTCATTCAGGGCTGCATGACCTGGCAGCTGCAAGAACGCTTTAACATACTCCTGGAATTCCGCAGAAATTGGCTGATTTGAACCATCCAATCCCATCTTATTACGAATAGAAGTATTGAAATCCTGTACGTTTTTTAGAGAAGCCCTAGCCGCTTCGAGAGATTGAGTCAATCGAGCAAGTTCCACTTCTTTTAACTCCAAAGCTCTCTCTTCATCTTTTTTCTTTTCTGTAGCGGCAACTTTTCTCTTTGCAGCTCTATGCATTGTTTGGCTTACAGCATCAAAACCAAACTGACTCACCGCTTGTAGATTTGTTTTTTTGCTAACTGCATCGTTACAATTTGCGGCATTCAAATTTCGTTCCTCTGAAATTATACTCGTGAGATAATGACTTAAGTTATTCGTCAAAAATCTGTTTTCAACGAGCATTTCTCCAACAATTGCTTCAATTTGACTTTCTTTTTTAGGACTCTCTGAAACACCTACAATTAATTGATGGATATCAGTACGCACTCCAGCAACTTCATCGGATTCGAAGAATCCTTCTCTTCCCTTTTCTTGCACATAGTGATCAATATCTCCTACTAATCTTATTGAATTCTCATTGAGGGCGGCTAATCTTTCTTGGGGCAAATTCAGATTAGTCTTATTTAATGCGGTGCGAAGCTCAGCAGAAGCCGTCGAGAGTTCAGCGCGCTTTTCTGCAAGCGTTTCTATCGATGTATTGGGATTTGCAGAAAGGGCTTTAAGTTCTTCGATCTTTGTTTTTAACGCTAAGACTTGAGGTCGCAATGTAAGCAACTGCTCTGCACAATTCAATTCAACGTGCTTGCGGACAAGCAGATTTTTAATTCTTCGCATGTTTTTTAATTCAGCAGCAAGCTCAGTCCGATCAAATTTACCGCCATTATTTTTCGTGATGATCCTATCGTAGGATTGATCTAATTCTTTTTGGAGCGCCTGAACTTCAACGTTTAAGTTTCGAGCAGCTAAGTTCGTCGGCAGATTCGTAAGGATCCCTTCTAAATTTTCTAATTGCTTTTCAAAGAGCTTTTGCTGAGTGGATGACCTTTTTTCTGCAGTAGCAATCCGGTTCTCGGAGGTGTCGATAAGCGTTTTTAAAGCCGTAATCTCCGTATCAACCTGGTTTATCTGCGCCGTTAACCCTTCCACCGTACCACTACGCGTCAGATCATCAGCACTCACAACAGGACCCACGCTCTCTAAAAAAGTACCGCGGGCTACGGTCAGATCTTGCTCCAATTTCTCCAATGACCTTGGGACTGCAACAGAACGGATTGGAGCTTCTTCTAAACGCGGCGCTGGGGCCTGAAAAACTGGTGCCGAAACAGCGGGTCTTGTCTTCGGAACAAATTTCTGAACGTAAATACGATCCAATTTTAACGTCACTGTATGTTGCATGGAAGGTTCACCATAAGACCTAACTAAAGTCGTCACTCGCTCTCTAAAACTTGCAAAACTACGTTCATCATTAGCATTAAGCGCTTCTTTTCCATCTATAACTTGGCCTAAATAGCTATCAATCTGACTAACAACAGCCTTCTCATCCCGATTCATTCCGAACATGAGACTGCGAATTGTTCCCAGTAAGCCTTTACTTGTTCTATCTAGTTCTGTGGAGTACCGTTTGGTATTTACATCGACCCCTTTTCCACCTAAAAAGACATCATTAAAATTCTTCTTAAACTCGCTGCTAAATCTAATGCTACTTCCCATATCCCATCCCCCTTAATTAAAGCCACAGCCAATGCCATTTCATTGCTCATGCAGCTTTTTTATCTGATTTTTAATAATTACAATTGATCTTGACTCTATTATATCACAATTACATATACATTTCAATCATAAATAATTACATTAATTACCCAAAATCACAAACCTCAACAACAATTAACTATCAAGCACTTAAGCAAACACTCTAACAACGCAACTTTAAGCCCGGATTTCCTCCTCCGACTCCACACCCTCCTCTTTACTTTTATGCCTTAGAACGTCATACTCCGCCCTCAATCTCAAGAGTATTTTATGGCCACCCTCATCCCCTACTTCCAGCAGCAGCACCGGGAATACATTTTCCCTGTCATTGACGCCAAGCTCGCCGACCTCAAAAGCCGTCAGGCTGATGTCCAGATCCTCAATTTTGGGGTGGGAGATGTCTGCTTACCCTTAGTGCCTGCCATCCGTCAGGCGATTATCCGGGCAGTAGAAGAAATGGGAGAAGAAGGGAAAATGCGCGGGTATGGCCCGTCTAACGGGTATCTTTTTTTGCGCGAGGCGATCGCCCAGCATGAGTTTTCTTCTGTCAATATCTCTCCTGATGAGATCTTCATTTCCGAAGGGGCCGGGGGCGATACAGCCAATATTCAGGAGCTTTTTAGCGCTTCTAGCACTGTGGGGATCCTCGATCCAACCTATCCTGCCTACCTCGACTCAGTTCTGATGGCTGGAAAAGCGAGGGTGGTTCCGATCCCCTGTACCGAGGAAAATGGGTTTTGCCCAGCACCTCCGGATGTCCATTGCGATTTCATCTATTTATGCTCGCCAAGCAATCCCACAGGGGTCGCCTTTACGCGCCAGCAGCTTAAAGCTTGGGTCGATTACGCCTTAAAAGAGGATGCGCTACTCCTCCTCGATCACGCCTACGAAGCCTTTATTACCTCAGAAGATGTCCCCCGCACGATTTACGAGATTGAAGGAGCCAAGGAGTGCGCCATTGAATTCCGCAGTTTTTCCAAAACCGCAGGATTCACAGGCCTGCGCTGCGGCTATACGGTGCTGCCAAAAAGTGTCAAAGCCTGGCTCGACGGAAAAAAGGTCTCTCTCAATCCTCTATGGGACAAGAGGCAGTCGGTGAAATTCAACGGAGCCTCCTACCCCATTCAAAAAGGAGCCGAAGCCGTCTTTACCCCTCAGGGACAACAGGAGACTAAAGAGCAGATCAACTCCTATCTCAGAGCCGCCCGCACCTTAAAAGATGGACTGACTCAATTAGGATACACCTGTTACGGCGGGGTCGACTCCCCTTATATCTGGTGGAAAACCCCGAATGGGATGAGCTCCTGGGAATTTTTCGATCTTTTGCTTGAAAAATGTCATCTGATTTCCATTCCGGGAAGAGGATTTGGCTCTCAAGGGGAAGGATTTGTCCGCCTATCTGCTTTTACCACACTAGATCATGTTAACTTGGCATTGGAGAGAATATGCGCCATGCAGTAACCCTTGAGCACCGCGATTTTTTTTCCAAAAACCGCTACATCGAATTCGATGGAATGCTTTCTGAAGAGCAAGTGATCCTCCTTCAAAAAGAGATCGATCAGACCTTGTCTCAAAAGCTCCCCATCAAGCAGCCCTCGTGTATCGAAACGTTCCAAGCGGGCTATGACTTGTGGCGCGAGAATGCAACCATCAAGAAATGGGCCTTTAAAAACACCTTCGCAGAAGTCGCAGCAGCCCTCTTGCAGACCCACTTATTCCGGATCGCCTTTGATCAATACTTATGCCCCGATGGCGCATCAACTCCGCTTTCCGGCACCGCTTCCCTCTCTCTGATAAGCAGTGCAAAGCCGCTTAGCTGCGCGTTTCTCATCTGCCTTTCAGGAGGAACGATCCCTTCTACCATCGATACATCTCAAAGCCCCCTTCCTTTAAAAGAGGGCAACGTCGTCTTTTTCTCTCCACAGCTTCCCATTGCTTGGGACCTCATGTTTCAACTGAAGCATTTCCGATGGCTTCTTGTCGCCTACGCTCCTAAACAAGCGATCTACCACTTGGAAAATAAAGACCCACACACCCATGCGTGGAAACGCTTAGGCTACGTATTCGGCGACAGTTTGAACGATTCTGTGCATCCAATTATCTTTCGTGATTAGATAAGCAAAAACTATTTTTCTAAAATTTGATTATTAGTATAGTTGGCAAAAGGAACGCTTCCATAGAGTGGAGCCTCCTTGATTTTAGCTACACGATGATCAAACTTAGGATTCTACTTATGATGAAACGTTTTCAAACTTGTACAGCCTTGACAACTCTGGCTTTCAGTTCGCTTTTTGCGACTGCAAACGCCGATTCCAGTTCAAATGACACGAACTCAACTGCAGATGCAAATTCGCCAGCAGCTCAAATGCAAGTCCTTCTCCCTAGCCTTCCATGTCCTGAGGCGTGGAGATTTTCCGGGTCATTCCTTTATTTATTGCCCACATTTGACGACACTTATTTCGTCATCGAATCTGATGTATCCACCACATATCCTAATGGAATCAGAAAAAACAACGATTTTGGATTTGAGCCCGCATTCCGCATAGGCGCAGAATATGCGTTCTGTGAAAATAATCGAGAAATTCAAGCTTTCTACACACGCTTTGAAGCAGATCAATCGCGCAGAGTTTCAGGAGATTTCTTATGGGCAACAGAAGGACGCTCTGATCTAGTTAGTAATTTTGAAAACTACCACGGTTCAGCAACATCAAAGTTAAATACGTTATATCAACGCTTAGATTTAAACTTCTCACAGCAGATTGTGAACAATAAGGGTGTTTATTTCTACTTGCAGCCAGGATTAGAACTTGCTTATCTCAGACTCACAGAACATTTCCGTTATCATGAAGAAGGTTCGCTTACCCACGGATCTGTGCGTCAAAGATCTAGAGTGGCAGGCATTGGTCCTCAAATGGGCGTTGGCGTTGACTACAACATCTATCAAGGCACATATTCTTCGACGATTTCTCATGCTCTGACATTAAATGCTCTGTTTTCAGGAAGCATTTTAATGGGGCATTCCGGCGTAAAAGAATCGAATGAATTAGCTGAAGATCCACTTCTCTCAGTTAAGGATCAACGAACATGGAGAACAATTCCAGCATTGCATGCAAAAGCTGGATTAAACTACGTCATCTTAGGTTCGCATGTTGGATTCTCTATCGGACTTACCTATGAGTTTAACACATACGTGAGAGGAATCGCACGCGTCCTCTTCACAGATGACGTTGCTGATGGAAAAAGCTTCAGCACCTATTATAACTATGATCTACAGGGCCTCGGCATTACCGCAGCTCTTTCGTTCTAATTTCCTCATTATCCCTGCGTTCTTAAATGAACGCAGGGATTTCTTAGCCTTCTAATTTTCTTAAGCGCATCCAAAGCAGCAACATCGCACAAAAGAAAAATACAAAACTCAGCGGCAATAGAATCGCAGATTCTGGATAGATAAATTCAAGGATAAGCACCGCAACAACCGTGGTGCCCAAGTTAATGAAGTTCAAAACGGCAGATCCATTGGACTTATTTTTCGCATTCGCCAATCCAAAGGAAGAGATGTTTGCAAAGACAAGCGATTCTGCAATGTAGATGAGAAACATCGGACAAAACAGCGTGAGAGCGTTGAATTTACCCATCGAAAAGGGGATCACCATTGTCAGGGTCATCACTAGCGCGGTAACGATCCCCGTTAACAATAAGCGCAGCAAGGAAAAGCGCCCTGCGATCTTTGTCGAAATAATCGAGCCTAAAAGCATCCCCACAAGAGGAATCAAGTTATAGTTACCAAAGGCATCTGGTGTCATTCCGATCAGATTGATTCCAATAAACGGTGCTTTCGCAGCAAACACATAAATGACAGCCGTTCCACATCCCATCATGAGTCCGCTTGCCACGAGCCGCTTATTTTTGAATTTGAGAGCATATCCATGCACAATTGAAGACACTTTCAACGCATGACGATCTAACGACGCTGCTGTTTCTGGCAATTTCGTAGACAGCCATAACACAAGAACTCCAAAAAGCGCGAGAAAGTAGAAACAACTCTGCCAGTTAAACAAATGGGTGATCCATCCGCCAACAGCAACTGCAATCCCTGGCATGATCGCAAATGCGACCAAGATGCGCGCGATCATTTTAGTTGCCTCAGTTTGCTCGTAGACATCCGCAATCATTGTGAAGCTAATTTTCAGTCCCACGCACGCTCCCAGCGCCTGTAAGAACCGCGCAAAGATGAGCAAACCAAACGACATCAAGGGAGCAGACAGTGCACAAAGCACAGAGCCTATGATTGCAAGGCTAATCCCGATGTAAAGCGTCGTCTTTCTTCCATAGCGATTTGCTAAAGGACCGTAAGGGAGCTGCCCTACCGCATACCCAATCAAATAGGCAGTGATGGTAAATTGTGCTTTTCCCACAGTAAGACCAAAGAATGTCGTGATAGAGGGAAGCGCAGGCGTAAAAAGAACCGCTCCTACCGACGCAAAGGAAACAAGCAGAAGCAGCAGTGTGAATTGGGGTTTATCTGATTTAACAAGTTGCATTTTTTACCTCAAAAAACACAAAGATATCTAATTGCTAAATTCCGATCAGCAAAAACCAAGGCGTTTGACAAAAAATAATGCAAATTGTTAAAATTATTACATGCGAAGATCCTTAAACGTTTAGGAGAAAACAATCATGTGTTCTAAACACTTAACACAGAAGCGATCCCCGAGGTCCCGTTTAGCCATTAGCCTTCTTTCTCTGTTCGTTCCCTCCTATTATCGTTCTTATTATTCTTATTAATCCCCTTTTTACTCTTTTGTTGTTGTGCTAGCCGCAAACCATTTGTTTGGTAGCGTTTGCACATCTAAACCATTAATATTTTTTTTGATTTATAGGATTTTTTATGAATAAGAACGCGTTGATGGGTCTTACGACCACCGAAGCCCCCTTTATTGAAAATGCCCAAAGCCAAGGCCAAATCTTTATCGAACAGCCTTACGCTTTGTACAGCGAGGACAACCAAGCTGCATGGAGAAAACTCTACGCATTACTCAAGCCAAAATGGGAGCGTTTTGCGAATCAAAAGTTTCTTCAAGGGATCCATTCGCTGTGTTTAGATCCAAATCGGATTCCGACGCTTGAAGAAGTGAATGCTTTTTTGGAACCACTCACTGGCTTTAAAGCAAAAGCTGTCAGCGGCTACGTGCCCACCTTTTTGTTTTTTGACAGTTTGAAACGGCGCGAGTTTCCAACAACGATCACGATCCGCAACAGCCAAAGCCTGCGCTACTTGCCAGAGCCCGATATTTTTCATGACATCGCAGGGCATGTGCCGATGCATACCGACAAGATATTTGCCGATGTCTTAGTCAAATTCGGAGCGCTTGCGGAGATCGCCGCCAAAAGACACGCGCACTTAAGCAACAGCGAAGAAAAAAAGGAAAAAACCAAAAGTAACATCCAGGCTTTAGCGCGTTTTTTCTGGTTTACCATCGAATTCGGGCTGATGCGCGAAAAAGAGAGCCTGTGCGTCTACGGAAGCGGTCTGTTGAGTTCAGCAGATGAGATTGAACATGCTGTGATCGCTTCCGAAGTGCAACGCCACCCATTTCAGTTGGAGTGGGTCGTGAACCAATCGTTTGAAATCGATCGGTTCCAGCCCCTTTTATTTGTTGTGGAGTCGTTTGAGCATCTCTACCGAGAAGTGGAAAGGCTAGAAGAGTGGCTTCTTTCAGGAAAACTCGATCATGTCAGTGCCGGGGAGCCCGCGATCAGCGAGGAAGATGTACAGGTCTTTTTAAGGAGGAGTGAATGAAATCACTTCACCAAATCATCTGCGCCAGCTTTTGCATCATTGTCGTACTCTCAAACATTCTATCTGCAAAAATGGTGGAGCTCCCTTTGATCCCCTTGAGCATCCCTGCGGGATTAATCACCTACCCGCTAACTTTTTTGCTCAGCGATTTTGTGACAGAGATTTTTGGGGCGAGAAAAGCGCAAGCCATGGTCGCCATCGCGTTTGCCATGAACCTGTTAAGCTTCGGCTTGATTCAATTTGGGATAGCGCTTCCCACGCAAGATCCCTCTCAGCAAAAAGCTATTGAAGCAGTGCTAGGATTAAGCGGCCTGCGCATTTTCTCTTCCCTCATTGCCTACGCAACATCGCAGACAATCGGGATCCAGACTTATGCGGCTTTAAAACGATGGACAGGTCCTTCTTGGATATGGGTGCGCTCTAACACCTCCACCTGGCTATCTCAGATCGTGGACACTGTGTTGATCGACCTCCTCTATTTGGGATGGGGACTGCACATGCCCATTGCTGAAGTGGCTCCGATCATGCTATTTTCATTTATATACAAAGCATTTTTCAGCGTGGCTTGCACCCCTGTTCTTTACCTGCTGCTTAAATTGCGCAAGTTCACTACAACCCAAGGAGTTGCCTTATGAATTCCCATTGCGATCTATCGAAGAAAAAATGTGTTCCCTGCAAAGGAGGCATTCCGCCACTAAAGGGAGAGGCATTAATACAACTTCACAAACAACTCAGCGATGGCTGGAAAGTCATCGACGAGCATCATTTGGAAAAGGAGTATCCATTTAAAAACTTTAAGGAGGCGCTAGCCTTTACAAATAAGGTAGGCGCACTTGCCGAAGAAGAGGGGCATCATCCCGATCTGCTCCTCTCCTATGGCAAAGTTGTTATCCAGCTGTGGACGCACAAGATCAATGGATTAACAGAGAGCGATTTCATCCTCGCTGCGAAATGTGATCAGGCATAGAATTTGCGAATAACATTGAATTATGACTTAGCTGAGTTAACCAAAGTACTAGGCGCATATTCAATTGGACGAACTACTGAAATCAAACGAGAAGCGTCAGCGACTATAGGAGGAAAAAGACAACGTTCAAGATGATTAATACGAACCTTGGTCTTGTCTGTAGACGCCTGGATCAATTCCCGACTATGAAAATAATGTGGTGGTGCGACGGTAGTGATTCGCTTATGTGGAAAATACTGTCGTACCATTCGAATTGCTGGTGCAAGATCAGAGTCATTAGAAATCAGAAGAGCGCGATCGAAAGCATCCTGATAAGCTAGATTTAAAAGAAATAAAGCCACATTGACGTCGGTTTCTTTCTCCTCATGGCCTACCCATCGATGACTACAGGAAGGACACTTTCTTGTTTTTTCTTTGAAATGCCCTAAAACAGGTGCTACTCCAGTCAATTCTAAAGCCCGAATGTAAGCCTTTTGACATTTCTGCGAAGATTCCGCAACATGATCTGCGTATGCAGAAAAATAAAATACTTTGGACAGCTCTTCAGAATGAGACTGTAAAAACACTTTCGAGAGATTCCTTAGATCAACCCATTTTAATTCAGGACGACCGAGAGCAGAAATCGCATGATATAGATTAAGTCCATCTATGAAACAGACAACGCGTTGACGACTCATATACTTCCTCAAAAAAACATGCCACGAGCCGGAGCCCGTGGCTTTCGCATGGCATTAAATCCACGCGGGATGATACATAAATCTTACGCATTGCCAACAATTTTTGCATACAAGAAAAGTTGAAAATGCGCAAATCATTTCTTGCAAACAGAAATCATCCTCAGCATCACTTTGTCGGCGCCGACAAACCGATTGCCGAAGGAAAACGGTTTAGTGTAATTCCGCCACGCGCTTCGAATGCGCAATGCACTGATCGACAGCGACACCCGACAAATAATTGCCCACAAGTGAACAGGTGGGCAATCTCTCTGTTAAGGCTTCTTGTACACGAGCCATCTTCTCTAAATGACAGACGCCATACTGTGGGATTGCATGAGAGGCGCGCTTGAACGCAATGGCATCGGGCTGAGCTGTGATGTTGAGATGGCGCCGCGCTCCGTTTAGCGCACTCTGAATCGCCTCTTCTTCTTTCTGTCCACAATCCTTCAGCTTAATCGTAAGGCGCGTCTCTTGCGCTGTTTTCCGCTGTTCAGGGAATACGGAAGAGTCGAAGACACTCCCGAGTACTTCTTCATTAGCTCCAGACTGTGTCAGATAGCCAAACCCTTGCAAAGGAAGCACAGAGTCGTTGTATCCGACATTAATGATCGCAAACCCCAATGAAACGATCTGTTCGAGCTCTTGAGCAAGATCGGGAACAAGAGGCTTTAATAAACGCGCCGTTTCAGCTGCAGGAAGCGCAAAACAGAGATGATCTGCAACTCGGATGCCTTGCGTTGAGTGCACAATCCACTCAGCGCCCTGCCGTTCGATCTGGAGAGCCTCTGCTCTAGTGACAATTTCAGCATTCAACTGCTTTGCTAATCCATCTACTAAAGTCTGCATACCAGAACGAAACGAATAAAAGGCAGAAAGAGGCAAATGAGGCACATGCTCTGAGAATTTAGGTTGATTGCGCTTGGATTTAAGAGCGCGCAACATCCCCCTTGTCACAGAACCCTCCTTTTCTTCCCACTCTTTTAATTTTGGAAAACAAGAGACAATCGAAATCTGGCGCGCATCGCCGCCAAAAATTCCCACAACAAGCGGATCAAAAAAGCGGGAAGCCACTTCTTTGCTAAAGCGGCGGCACGCAAATTCCCAGACGGTTTCATCTCCGTGAAACTTAGGCTTTGACCATTCAGTCAGTAACGCTTTTACAAAAGGGCGTGTTACGGTCGAACATAGAAATGAGAACAGACCTTGCGGTAAACAGTGCAGCTTCTCTTGAAACCAAAGATAACGATCGAGTTTTTTTTCCTCCGTCCAAACCATCTCGTTTTCGAGGTGTAATTCTTTGACGAGCTCTAGAATCGAAGATGATTTTGCTGCTTTAAATGCGCGTGGCCCTTTTTCAAAATGAAACCCTTGATTATGATCCGTATCGATCCATCCGCCAAGACGCTCTGTTTTTTCAAGAAGGGTGATTTGAGCACTTGCATGGTGCTTTTTAAGATACCAAGCATAAGAGAGTCCTGAAATTCCAGCGCCTAAGACGAGGATTCGTTGTTGTCCCATTTGATAGACTCCGTAAAAAAACGTAATTTAAACTTAACGTGAGGTTTTTATGAAAGAAGAGATCGTGTCTTACCTAAAGAACCTGCGCGATGAGATCATTGCCGCATTTGAAACACTCGAGCCGCAAGAGCGTTTTGTACGCACTCCTTGGCAACACACGTCTGGCGGGGGCGGAGAGATGTCGGTGATTCGCGGCGCTCATTTTGAAAAAGCTGCCGTCAATTGGTCTGGCGTGAGTGGAGAGAAGTTTCCTATGGCAGATGGCGAAGGGCCTTTTTTTGCGACCGGCATCAGCCTCATCACTCATATGGCAAATCCTCACGCTCCCACAGTGCATTTCAATATCCGCTATATCGAAACAGAAAAGCGCTCTTGGTTTGGCGGAGGCTACGATTTAACTCCGATGGGATTTCCTTACGAGGAAGACACGGGACATTTTCATTCGGTGGCACAAAACGCGCTCGATCCTTTTGGAGAAGATCTCTATCCTCAATTTTCACAAAACGCTAAGGAATATTTCTATATCCCCCATCGAAAAAAAGAAAGAGGCGTGGGAGGGATCTTCTTCGATCATTTCAATCGGGGCGATTTTTCCCAAGACTTTTCAATGTGGAAACAAGTCGGTAACACCTTTCTTAACACCGTGATGCCCATTTACCACAAACGCATTGAAATGCCCTTTAGCGCGGAAGAAAAAGAGAAACAGTTGCAAAGCCGCGCTCATTACGTCGAATTCAATCTACTCTATGACAGAGGCACCAAGTTTGGATTTCTCTCGGGAGGCAATCCCGATGCAATCCTCTGCTCATTGCCGCCGCTGGCTAAATGGTAGACAAGACAGCCTGAAATTGCTCGAGGACCCAGTCGATCTCATCGCGCGTGATGACAAGAGGCGGGGCAATCCGGATCACCACTTGGTGGGTTTCCTTTGCGAGCACACCGCGCTCCATCAGCTTTTCGCAGATGGTGCGCGCAGAAGCTTTGTCAGGATCGATCACCACGCCCACCCACAACCCGCTTCCGCGCACCTCGGAAATGTAGGGACTTTTCATCTCCTGCAAACGCTTAAGTAGATACTGCCCTAGTTCATGGCTCTTCTCTACAAGCTTTTCTTCCTTTAAGACACGGAGCGCTTCGAGACCCACAGCAGCAGCTAAAGGATTACCGCCGAAGGTAGAGCCGTGACTGCCCGGCTCGAACAACTCCATCACCTCTTTTGAAGAAACAAATGCAGACACAGGCAATAAGCCACCGCCAAGCGCTTTGCCTAAAATCAACCCGTCGGGGCGCACCCCTTCATGTTGAAACGCAAACATTTTTCCCGATCTTCCCAATCCCGATTGCACTTCATCTAGGATGAGAAGCACTCTGTGACGACGACAGACTTTTTCCACTTCGGCAAGCCATCCTTTTGGGGGCACGATGATCCCCGCTTCCCCTTGGATCGGTTCTACGATAAATGCAGCTGTGTGTGGCGTAATCGCTTTTTCTAAAACAGAAACAGATCCGAACGGAATCTGTTTGAATCCCGGTGTAAATGGTCCGAAATTCGTCTTATAGGCTTCTTCAGAAGAAAAACCCACAATCGTCGTCGTCCGCCCGTGAAAGTTCCCTTCTGCGACAATGATTTCCGCTTGGTTGACAGGAATGCCTTTGGCTTTGTATCCCCAGCGCCGCGCCGCTTTAATCGCCGTTTCCACAGCTTCTGAGCCCGAATTCATTGGAATCGCCATTTCTAAGCCTGCAAGCTCACACAAGGCTTTTAAAAAAAGACCCAGTTGATCGGAATAAAATGCGCGCGATGTGACAGCTATTTTTTCGGCCTGTTCTCTTAGCGCTTTGAGCAATCGCGGATGCGCATGTCCGTGGCTGACTGCGGAATAAGCGCTCAGCAAGTCGATGTATTTTTTCCCTTCAGTATCCCACACATACACCCCTTTTCCTCGGGCGAGAACGACCGGCAACGGATGGTAATTGTGCGCTCCATAGTTCTGTTCTAATGCAATGAATTCATTCATGTTTCGAACCTTGGTAAAGAGCTGCTTGTAACAGATGGCAACACACATGAAATGTCTTATCGTTTACATCTCGCTCAGGATTGTACTCCACAAGTTCAAATCCTTGCAGTCGAGGATCTGACTTAAGCTTAGGGAGTGCCGCAATGATCTCTTTACTCCCTAATCCATGTTCTTCAGGACTGCCCACACCTGGAACTTCGCTCGGATCGATCACATCGAGATCAAAACTGACGCCATAGCCTTTTGTGCCTTGGGTGACATGCGCAATCGCCTCTTCCAAGACAGCCGCAAATCCCCGTTTTTTTACCTCAGCAACCTCATACACGCGCACATTTAAACGTTTAAGTAGCGCAGCCTCTCCCGCTTCAAACGAACGCACTCCGATCAAACACACATGCTGCGGCAATAAAATGGGCTCTTTGCGAAGAAGCTCGGTCATTTGAGGATCGCCATATCCCATGAGTGCCGCAAGAGGCATCCCATGCCAAGCGCCCGATGGCGTCGTCTCAGGAGTATGCGCGTCCATATGCGCGTCGATCCAGATCATCCCAAGCGGTCCTTGAAGCTTTTTCGCAATGCCGTTCCACGTGCCGACCGCGATGCTGTGATCTCCGCCGAGAACAACAGGAAAGAGCTTGCGCTCCTTTGCGTAAGCCACCGCATGAGCGACCTTCTGCTCCACATCGACTACTAAACTGAACGCCTCTTTCAACGAGATCTTTTTTTCAGTAAATGAAACCGTTGGAAATAAAGAGACCCATTCGACAATCGGAACCCCTTCGATCCGCAATTTTTCCAAAGCACCGCCTTTGCGCAAATACTCTTGCCCAAGCTCGCACCCTCTAAGCTGAGCTCCCCAACCTGACGCCACTCCAATGACCTGATAACTCCGCTCGTGCTCCACACCCTGCCTCAACTGTTTTTATTTGGATATTAGGGATCCTCTCATATTTTAAAAATATTATTTGCAATAAAAGCGCTTTCACATTGACTCAAAAACCCAATCTCCTCCAAACTTCTACGCCAAGAACCCTTTATTTGAGTATTTTATGGCAAGTGCACTAACATCAACTGAAACTCGTACAGCACGCCTCCAGATTTATCGTCAAACACTTGAGTTAAATCAAGTCGAGCAACACAAAGAGACACTTTGCTCCACACAAACTCTACCTGAAGTGGATATCATTAATGTGACCTTTCCTCCTGGGGGAATGACCACTCTTGCTCAATGCCTCGAGCAGAATCAAACTCTGAGCACATTTAAGTTAACTGTCGATTCAGGATATAATGATTGGACAGAGGCTGAGAAAGAGCCCACACAAGATAAACTCGTAGAGAAACGAGGAAATGAAGAAGACCTGCGCACTCTTGGCGATGCGATCGCAAAACACCCCACATTGGTTCACCTCGGCACGCAAGGACTCCGCTTAAACGACCTAGAAATGAGAGCTTTTGCGTCCGTTTTTTCTTCAGCACATTTGCAATCGGTTGATTTAAGCAAGGCTCTTGCAGATCCCTCCACCTCGCTACAGCAGATCGCCGACGCCATCGGTTCTTGCAATTTACAATTTTTTTATCTCGAACAACAACCCGCAACCAGCGAGACATAAGTGAAAAAACTGATTCAAGGGATTGTCGATTTCAGAAAGAACCTCACCGAGGAAAGTCGGACCCTCTTTGCCGAGCTCGCGCTCGGGCAAAAGCCCGATACCCTCTTCATCGCCTGCTCAGATAGCCGGGTGGTGCCCAACCTTTTCGCATCGACAAATCCCGGGGATCTCTTCGTCTTGCGCAACATCGGCAACCTCGTCCCGCCTTCTACCTGCCCCGACCACGACAACAGCGCTTCGGCCGTAATCGAGTTTGCGATCTTTTCCCTCAATGTCTCCGATATCATCGTGTGCGGCCACTCCGAGTGCGGTGCGATGATTGCACTCGCACAAGGAGTGGACACACTCTGCTGTCCTCACGTCCAAACCTGGCTAAAGCATGGCGAAGAATCGCTTAACAAAGCCAAAAATGGAGTCATGCTCAATCCTGCCCTCACTCTCCACAACCAAATCTCGCAAATCAATGTGGTCCAACAAATGGAACACATCAAGAGCTATCCCTTCATCCGCGAGCGGCTGGAACAAAAGAAGCTGCGCGTCCATGGATGGTGGTTCGACATCGCGCATGCTGACGTCTATTGCTACGAGG
This sequence comes from Parachlamydiales bacterium, assembly GCA_020053915.1. Lineage (GTDB taxonomy): Bacteria > Chlamydiota > Chlamydiia > Chlamydiales > Rhabdochlamydiaceae > JAGVMG01. Next base: position 24,292 of record JAGVMG010000020.1, read on the forward strand.
CCGCACAAAATCAATTTGTGCTCATCGACGAGGCGGAAGCTAAGTTGATTTTAGATAGATCCTCTTCGACTTAAACGTGTTTATACCGATTCTTCAAGTTGTTTCGGTATAGCAGCGAGTTACTCTGATTGAAAAGCGATCAGCTGAATGTCCTTGGATTTTTCTAAAAGGCTGCCCGTATCTATGATGTGAGTTGCCATTGCACAATATAATTTGGAGAAAAGTTGATCAGTAGTTTCAATAGGTTTTCCAATCGTGACATAACCACTTGCAGCTGACTTTGCTTTGAAAGTACGAACTCGTGTCTGCCCTTCTACAGTGCGATCTTCTGCCTTGTTACTATAGTTAGAACGTGGACAATACACCACCTCGAGTAAATCGTATCTCGTATGGTCATGATATTGAGCTGGGAATATACTTTGTGGGACAAATCCCGCTTGTTTTCTCACTCCTTCGTGGGCTTGTTTGGCCTTTTCTGCCGACTCAAAAACAAGCGTTATTTTAGGAGCTTTATCTGCTCTCTCGGGTCTAAAAAAAACGGATTCAAGACCTGGTATGCGTGATTCAAAACCTGATGGAGAAGAAGCTGACATGATTATTCCTTTTTAATTGCGCATGACTGATACAACCAATATAAACAAGCACTGCCTTTAACGCAATTAAAAGAACTTAACTTGATTTCCGCTGATAAGAACGAAGAGTATGTTTTTTCATAATTACTTTTAATTTGAGATCAGTCTAATTTAAATTTCTCTGCTTCATTCTTCAACCACTTTTCACCGCATCCACAAAGCACTGAACATGCTCCATCGGAATATCGGGCAAAACGCCATGGCCTAAGTTGACGATGAATCCGGGATCCCCTTGCATCGAGGAAACTAATGCGCGTACCGCTTCTGTAATTTGAGACTTTGGATTCTTGAGAAAGGTGGGATCGATATTGCCTTGGATGGCGATCTCGGGAGGCACTGAGTGGCGCAGCTCATGCATCGGGCGGTGCCAGTCAAAGCTAATGCAGCGCGGCTCTAAAGAGGTGAGCTCTGCGGGATACAAACTCGAGTTGCGGCAGAAGACGATGACGGGCGCGCCTGTGGACTTAAGCGCCTCCACCATCCGTTTGAGATACGGGAGACAAAAAGCCTGAAACTGGGAGTACGTTAAAATGCTCGCCCAGGAATCAAAGATCTGTACGGCATTCACTCCCGCTTCCACTTGTGCAAGAAGATAGGCTATCGACGCTTGAGTGAGTTTTTCCAAGAGCCGATGAAAGCTTGCCGGATCCCGTTCCATCCAGGCTTTGGTGTGCTCAAACTCCTGCTTGCTTCCTGAATCGATGAAGTAACTTGCGACCGTAAACGGCCCGCCGCAAAATCCGAGTAGAGGAACCTTTAATGTGGGTTTTAACAAACGAATCGTTTTCGTTACATAAGCGAGAACCTCATCGACATGCAAAATCGGCAGTTGATCGACCGCTTCCGGCGTGCGAATGGCAGGCTCGACACGCGGGCCTCCCTTTTCAGGGAACTGTACAGAGAGTCCTAAAAGCTCAGCAATAACGAGAATGTCGGAAAAAAGAATTGCCGCATCGACCCCCAAAAGATCAATCGGCAATAAGGTCACCTGAGCTGCGAGCTCCGGCTCATGAAACAGCTGCCACAGCGTATGCTTTTCACGCAGAGCTCGGTACTGAGGCATGTAACGCCCCGCTTGCCGCATCAGCCAGACAGGAGGGCGGGCCGTATTGCGGCAATGGAGCGCATCGAGCATCAAAGAGTTCATGCGAGGAGCCTATCGAGGATCGAATCGACATTGAAGCCGAATTCAGCCGCTAAATCGCTCTGCGGGGCGGATTCGCCAAACGTTTCAATGCTGATTGCAATGCCATCTAGCCCAATCCACTTCGCCCAGCCGAAGCTCACGCCCGCTTCGATACTGACTCTACGGCCAATATCTCCGCCGAGAAGACTATGCTTATAGGCATCGCTCTGCTCTTCAAAAATTTCCCAGCAGGGCATCGAAATCACGCGCACCCCTTTACCAATTTTCTCTAACGCCGCTGCAACATCCATCGCTAAAGAGACCTCTGATCCGGTTGCGATCAGTGTAAAATCGATTTTTTTCTCTTCTTTTTTCAAGAAATAAGCTCCTTTACCCATTCCCTGCTCATAAGGGACATTGCAAGCGCTTAGCTCTGGGAGATTTTGACGTGAAAGAATGATCGCCGTAGGGCCTCTGTAACGGAGCGCTGCAAGCCAGGCCATTTTCACTTCGTTGTTGTCTGCTGGTCGGATCACGTGGAGATTCGGGATTGCACGCAACGCGGCATAATGCTCGACAGGCTGGTGCGTCGGTCCATCTTCTCCTAAAAAGATCGAATCGTGCGTAAATTGATAGATCACCTGCACTTTAGAGAGCGCTGCCAAACGCACTGCATTGCGCATGTAATCGGAAAATGTCAAAAAGGTGCCAATATAGGGAACAATCATGTCGGTCTGGGCCAGTCCTGATGCTGCAGTTGCCATGCCGAATTCTCGGATTCCATACTTAATGTTGCGTCCTGCAAAGTTGCCCTTAGCAATAATGGGGAATTTTTTCATCATCGTCATATCCGATCCAGAGAGATCCGCAGACCCACCGATCAGTTGTGGCAACAGATCGCCAAGAACATTGAGCACATTTTGAGAAGAGGTGCGTGTTGCAAGAGAGCTTTTCATCTCGATGGCGCGCAGTTGTTCTTCTAAATGATCGGGAAGTTTTTTCTCGACCATCTGCATGAAGAGTTTATATTGATCGGGACGCGATTCGGAAAAGACACGGAACATCTCTTTCCATTTTTGTTCGATGGCTGCATCTTTTGTGAGTTTTTGCTCGAAGAACGTATAGACCGCCTGCGGAACGTAGAACTCCTCTTCAGGAAGCCCTAACGCTTTTTTCGTCGCTTCCACCTCTTCCACACCAAGCGGAGAGCCGTGCACTTTATGCGTTCCCGCTTTATTGGGAGAGCCTTTGCCGATAATCGTGGTCATTTCGATAAACACAGGTTTTTTCTGCGACTCGCGGATCTCGGTAAAAATGCGGTCCATCGCATCGAAATCGTATCCATCGAGCTCGTAAACATCCCATCCGTAGGCTTTGTAGCGCATTTTCGTATCTTCCGATCCCGATTCGGATAAAAAGCCATCAAGAGTGATCTTGTTGGCATCATGGATCAAGACGAGATTGTCAAGGCCTAAGTGACCCGCTAATGCAGAGGCTTCCGCAGAGACCCCTTCCATGAGACATCCATCGCCTGCTAAGCAAAACACTTTGTTCGAAAAGAGGGAAAACCCTTCGCTATTAAACCGAGCAGCCAGCATCTTGAGCCCAAGAGCTTGCCCCACCGCATTGCCGACCCCTTGTCCCAATGGTCCTGTCGTTGCTTCCACACCTGTGGTGATGTGATATTCCGGATGTCCGGGGGTTTTCGAATGCAATTGCCGAAAGCGCTTAATTTCGTCCATCGACAAGCCAAATCCCGAAAGATGCAGCAAAGAGTAGAGCCACATCGAGCCGTGCCCCGCGGAAAGGACAAACCGGTCGCGGTTGAGCCATTTCGGATTTTTTGGATTATGGCGCATCGCCACTCCATAAAGATAAGCACCAAACTCCGCACATCCCATTGGAAGGCCCGGGTGTCCCGAATTCGCTTTTTGGACAGCTTCTATTGAGAGCTCTCGAATCGTATTTGCGATTTTCGTCAATTGCTTCTTAAGTTCCGCATCCATTGAGTGTGCTCCTACAAGTTAAATTATCATCGAGCTTAGCAAAGAGTGCGCATGAATTGCAATTCAAAAGCATGGGTGGCAACGCAGGTTCAAACAAAACCTAAGAAAAATAAAAACAAAATTTAAAAAGAAGATTAATCGACAAAAACAGAACTAACGCATATATTATCCCAGCTCACAACCCAACAACGGCATAATATTATGGCAATTCGATCTACATCTTACAGCCCTTTCCAGGCTGCACATCCCTCTGAATCTCATCCTTGCGAGAGCATTCCTGACAAAATCCTTTCTACAGTGTCTGCTCGTTTAGTAAAAACGACAATGTCTACATTAAATCCCGCTTTAAGCGCGAATCAGTTCGAACTTCATCAAAGCAAGATGGCACTACTTAAAGACAAAAGTGCTCACCTCGTCCGCTTTCGCACTCCTCATGACACAGAGATCGAAGGAGTCTTTTTCCCTGCCAAAGGCTCGAAAAAAGCCATTCTCTTTGCTCTTAGCGAGGGAGCGACTTTTGAAAAAATCGCAGATTCTACACATCCCGATGCGCGTATTTTTAAACTGCTGCGCAAAGAATTTGGGGACAGCACCTCAATTTTGATTGTCAACTATGGAGAAATTGGATTGAGCGAGGGCACAGCCTCTCTAGACCACTGGGCGATGGACCTCTACTCCGCTTACGCTTTTCTTCAACACAACGGACATAACAACGTCCTTCTTTACGGACGCTCTTTAGGAGCCCACCTCTCTTTGAAAGCCTGCTCTCACATTTATGACAAATATCAAGTCGCGCCTCCTGTCATTAGCGACCGCGGATTTGACCATCCAAGAGACTGGGTTTACCCTTCCTCAACTCCAAGTATTTTCGGCAAGCTGAAACTCGCATGCCATGGATTGAGCAGTCCTGTCGATCGACTTTGCCGTCATGATATATTGCAAATCGACACATCGTCTAAGCCAGAGCCCATTTCTGTCGATACAACAGAAACTGAAGCGCCACTAACACCAAAAAAATCGATTGTAGATTTTGTGAAGAAATCGCTGAACGTCTAAACTCTCTAATGAGCGCTCTGAAATTCAGAGCGCTTACAGCACCTCTTTTCCATTCAGATAGGAAACGCAATTAAAACTTCCCTCGTAAAAATTATAAGCCTGAATATGAAGGCGTTCCCCAGAGTAAATTGCACGCGTCCAGAGCACTAATAATTGACTATTAAATCCAGTAATCAGTTTTTCTGGAAGACTACTGGAGAGCTTACTCGTCAACGTCTCTTTGATTCCCCCTTGATAAGACCTTGCATCTGCCGTGTTACATCCGCTTAAGACAACTTGAGCGCCTTGTGAAAGATACTTTCTTAAACATTCCAGCTCCACTGCATTACCCGTAAACTGATACTCTGGTCCTAAGTACATCTCCCGCGGAGTACTATGGCCAAAAAGACTGAGGACATCCACCGAAGCTTTAAAGGGAAGACGTGTTGACTGAGAAAGAACTTCACACAATTGTTCCGAGCTGTTGATCTTATATCCTTTAGTCTCGCAATTCTCATAGATCAGCTGATGATACGTGGGAGCAATAAACTGGGTGTCTGTCGGGCCGCTTTGATCGCCGCTGATAATCACTGCACGGCAGCTCTTCTGGCCGCCTAATAAGAGAATCGCTTGATTTCTCAAAACAATGTCTTGTTCTGTTGGATCTAACGTTTGAAATATCTGTATCCCCTGAAATAAATGCACCGAGCGATGCGCAGCAGAACCCAATGAAAACACCCCCATCGTCATCACAAGCGCTCCGCTTACATAATTCGAAACCATTACAGCTGTGTCCCCCTCCCTAGCCACACTCAACTTCCGCTTTGCGTCTAGGATGGCACGAATACCGCTAAAACTAACTGCGATTAATGTGATCACTTCGCAAGCGATCTGCGCTGTTGCTTGATAGGGGATAAACTCCGGAGGCATAAATTTGACCACCATTCCGCCAAAGAGCACAAGCTTTGTTAGCCTAGAATCGCCTTTGTGCATCAGATAATTTCCGGCAATCAGCGGCACGAAAAAACGCGTTGGAAGAGCAGCTCGTGTCGTGGACCAGAAAAAATAATCGACCGCATGAGGAAAAGAGCCTGTAAAGACTCCCTTTGCAATTTGAGAGGCTTTTACCGTCGCGCTTCCCAAAGTCTCAATGACCTGTGCAACACCACTAGTACATAGTTAAGAAAGTTTTTACTCTTTCGGCTGTGTCAAAGCCCCGGGGCTAAACGATCGTAAAGTTAGCTGTGTGTCTGCACACAGCGGCC
>JAGVMG010000010.1 GCA_020053915.1 Parachlamydiales bacterium
TACTAAGCTGAAAATTTTCCAGCAAACGTCATTGATGACACTTCCAGTAATTATCACCATAGTCCCAAACCAGCTCTTCCCCTTCAGAAATCTCACAGAGCGTTTGATACATGGAATAAAAACAGCCGCGATGAATCGCGGTGCGCACCTGGACATTCGGCTTTTCTGCGATTTTTCGATAGTCATTCATGAAAGCCATTTCATTTGCCCATTTCTTTGCATCGATCACAAATGTGTACCCCTGGAGCTTCATCACAAGAGCGTAATTATACTTGCCTCTTTCCATAGGAAAATCGGCATTTAACAACTTCATTTCTCCCGAATAAGTCCCCAGATCTGTTCCCGCTGCAATCGATGTTCTTGCAAACAGACCCCGTTGGGAAGGCTCTATTAAACCCAACAGATGAGTCGGGTCTCGAATCTGTCTGATTTCCAGATTGGGATGAACAGTTCCTGATTCGATCAAAGGATGGCGAATCTCAATGTCTTGCTCGTTTCCTGTGCTGAAAAGAGAATAAAAAATCGCAGGATGCAAATCTTCAGAGAAGGGATGCGGCGTATAGATAAACTCATGTGGCCAGTTAATAGGGTTCATAGCCGCAGCCTAGCAGTGCTCAAGGCAGAAACGCAAATAATTTCTTTATTCTAAATCAACTTGACCCCTAGCTTCTTCTCAAGCTACACTTCACTTCGTTAGGTTTTGTGAATTTTGACACAGCGAGACGCAGTCAAATTGGCCCGAATGAGAAGTGCCATTCCCAAAACCTAGTACATAGTTAAAAAAGTTTTTGCTCTTTGGGCTGCTGTGAAAGCTCCCGCGGCTAAGCGATCGTAAAGGCCGCTGTATGCAGACACATAGCTAACTTTACGATCGTTTAGCCCCGGGGCTTTGACACAGCCGAAAGAGTAAAAACTTTCTTAACTATGTGCTAGCAGAGTGAAGTATAGACTCATGTCATTTTTTTACACACGGTCCATCATGAAACAATCCGCCGCATTTCAACTTCTACAATCCCTGATCCAAGCTTACGGTCCTTGTGGCCAAGAGGATGAAATCAGAGCCCTCTGCACCAAGGAATTAAAACCTCTCACAGATGAGCTCTGGGTAGATGCTGCGGGCAATCTCATTGGAAAAGTGAAAGGGAAAACCTCCACTTCTCCTGCCATCCGCATCATGGTGCATATGGATGAGCTCTCCATGATCGTGAAAAAAGTGCATGGAGATGGATCTTTACGCGTCAATCCCTTGGGAGGCATCTATCCCGCATCGATCGGGCAAGGTCCTGTGGATATCTTAGGCGATAAGGAACAATTCACCGGAGTTTTATCGTTTGGGTCCATGCACACGACAAGAGAAACGCCCAACGCACATAAAATCATTCCGAAAGAGTATCGAGGCCAAGGACTGACACCATCGTGGGATGATGTGCATGTGATCACGCGAAAAACTCCCAAAGCCTTAAAAGAAGCGGGTGTGCAGCCTGGCACACGCGTCGTGATAGCAAAATCAAGACGCACGCTCACTACAGTCCAAGATTCGCTTGCTGGCTATTTTTTGGACAACCGCGGCGCTATTGCGATTGCCATCGAGACTCTCAAAAAAATTAAAAAGCAAAAGACCAAGTTGAAAAGCGATCTTTATATCGTTGCAACCTGTTCCGAAGAGATTGGAGCCTCGGGAGCCTGTTATGCTTCGAGGACACTTCCTGGGGACATTTCCATTGCCATTGACGTCGGCCCTGTCGCCAAAGAATATGACACAGTTTTAAGCGCTCAGCCCATTGTAGTGTACCAAGACGCCGTGTCTGTCTACGATAAACAACTCAGTGATCGCTTGGTTTCCTTCGGCAAAAAATTGAAACTCAATCCACAAAGTGCCGTCTTTGAATCGTATGGGTCAGATGCATCGATTGCTCAGCGCTATGGGCAAGCTGCTAAATCCGCTCTTCTCTGTTTCCCTGTTGAGAACACCCATGGCTATGAACTGACACATAAAGACAGCCTGGACCACTGCAGCGACCTTCTGGCAGCGTTTCTTCTTCAGTCCACCTCATAACTGCGGGGTTTGTCATCCGTGAAAAAGATCATTTTGGTTTTAGTCCTTTTAGCCTCTGTGATCTGGCTGGACCGCATTTGCCATCGCAAGCCCAAACTTCTAGAAACTTTGGTCTACGCCACTCCCCCTTTTTCTGAAGAATGGGAAAGCTCCCCTTTAAGTCCCCAAGAGCAACAGGAAATCGATGAGATCCTCAGCCAAACATTCTCCTATTTGGACAAGGGCTCGCAAGCCTACGTCTTTGTTTCCGAGGACCAACGCTATGTTCTTAAGTTTTTAAAGCAGCACATCTATATCCCGAACAGCTGGGCGTGCTTCATCCCCTTTACTTCCAACCCTTATTATCAAAAATATTCCAACCGCAAGAAGAAAAAACAAGCCGCCTACCGAGCCTGCCAAATTGCGTACACAGCGCTCAAAGAGGAAACGGGACTCGTCTATCTGCATCTCAACCCCACACAACACTTAAAGAAGACTGTCACCCTGCTCAATCGCAAAGGACACGCCAAGAGCCTAGAAATTGATAAAGCCTGCTTCGTGATCCAAAAAAAAGCCGATCTCATCTATCCGCGCATCTCCCAGCTCATGGAACATAATGAGGTTGATCAAGCGAAAGGAATCATCTCGTCCGTGTTTTCTTTGATCGATTGCTTTGGTAAGCGAGGCATTTATGATAACGATGCGAAAATCTGGAATAATTTTGGCTTAATCGAAGACCGCGCGATTCAGATCGATGTCGGGATTATGAAAATCGATCCGGCGCGCGCTTTAAATCCTATCTATCACAAGGAAAGGCTAGAGATCGCAGCGCCACTGGGAGCCTGGCTGCAAGAAAATCACACAGAACTTCTTCCGCACTTCAATGAAGTGCTAAATTCTTCTCACGAATAGTCATGTTTTTCACAATTTTGACAAATGGGATACGCATCGAGATAATTGGATTTATGCGCCAATACGAAGGCGAGATATTCGGGACTCGAAAAAATCTCTTCCACCGTCTGCTCCCTTAAATTGCCAAAGCGGATTGTCGCATTGTAATCATAACAGCAGGGAATGACGTTGAGATCCCAGGTAATGTTTAAAATATCTCTGCGCTTTCCCTCAATGACAGGGCAGAGCTTTTCCGCACTGGGCTCATTGTAGGTGCGCCCATCGCTGTAATTGTGGACATAGCTCCACTTATTGATACTAAAACCCAGCTCTTCCGCCCACGAGCAAAACTCTAAGATTTCTGGAGGCTGATTAATCGGAAGACTCGAGCTGATCGTAGGTCCTGGAATTTTGATGCGCGCACTGACAAACGTCGAAGAGCTCTTCATCGCTTGGGCAAGCAACTCCAAATTGCGCTTCACAAGTTCAATTCCATCAAATCCATGGATTTGTTGATAATCTTGCCGCGTAAAGCCATAAAAACTAATCACGATATGTGTAAGGCCCGCCTCTAAGAGCTTCATAAAGTAATCTTCTTTCACTCGAACGCCCAGCGTGGAGTAAATGAGGCTCTGTGCTGATGGTAACTTACTTTTGAGTACTGCAATTTTCTCGATGAGCTTCCGATCCAAAAGAGGCTCGCCAAAGCCGTGCAGATGAAAAAACCCTTGGTGAGGACCCAATCGATCTAACAAAAAGGAAAAGTCCTCCACCGACATAAAGCCGATTTGACGCGTGTGCTTATCGCGAGGGCACATGGTGCACTTGTAACCGCAGGAATTCGTGTTTTCGATGTGAATCTCTTGAAACATAGAAGTCCTATTGGTCAAAGCTAGAAGGAGCTCAACGTAAGGAATTCATTGAAATCACGCAAGCCAATTTTCCAAAAACTCTATGCACACGACTCCACAATAATGAATATCAACAACTTAAGATTATCTTGCAAAATATCGAGAAAGACATTAATATTCTTTGCAAAAAAACAGGGCAATTATGTTAGAACGCATTTCAAATTTCTATATATCATCACTTAGCACACTTACTAGCGGTCGTTCAGAAGCGAACGCCTATCAAGTTAAAGTCCACCCTTTTTCCCAGTTCAACTTTGTGGGCGCAATTGGCATCTCCTCTCTCTTTCTCATTCAAAAGATTGCCCTCTCTGCATTGTACTTAACAGGCAGCGTTGCGACATGCTTTCTGCATGAGAACACAAGAAATTATTTCTTTCAAAACCTGCAAGACATCCCCGTTTATTTAGGTGCATTTGTTCTGGGGCATATCGGGTTGCTCTTCCCTCGAACTGTCAGTGAGAAAGTGCTCGGTATTCCCTCTTCAGGATTAATGCTGGATGACTTTCCGTCACCATGTTAGACAGAGCTGCAGATTTTTACAGAGATTACATCGCAGAGAGCACCTCGCGACATTCGCTGACAACAACCAGCGACATGATGACAGAAATTCTTCCGATAAACAGACTGAGATTTTTTGTAGGCTCAAACTTCGCAGGCCTCATGATTATGAAGAGTGTTGCCATGTCCGCACTTTATTTAATCGGCACCGTTTTCACAGCCTTTCAGAACCAGAGCGCAAAAACAGGGCTCGCAACCAACCTTCAAGACATCCCCGTCTATATAGGATCGGTTGCCCTCGGTCTGTTAGGTGTGCTCATTCCCCAGACGATTAACAACAAGTTTCTAGAGCTTCCTGCAACACACAGAGGACTGCCTCGAAGCCTTACCACCGCTATTACTGGTTAAGATTCGTTTGCCTTCATCCAAAAATCAATTGGAAGGTTTTTCGATCTCTGCTAGTGTTAATGACATGAAAATTGCCAGACTTTTTTTCACTCTCTTTACAACCCTCTTTACCCAAGTGCTTATGGGACATACAAACGCTTCTCTAAACGATGGCGTCTATGCTGCATCGCTAATTCCTTTAAATACCGATTTAAGTTGCAACAATGCAGAGCTTTCCTCCCATTGCTTAGACTTGATCGAGCGCGGCTGTACAGGCGTAGTTTTAGGGGGAACTACGGGAGAGGGACCCTCTTTTTCCGTTTCAGAACGCATTGAGATGTTAGAACAGCTGATTCAAGCAGGCATCGATCCTCAAAAGATCATTCTAGCCAATGGGGCCACAAACATTCCCGAAACGGTGGAACTTTCTAAAGCGGCATTGAAATGGAATCTCCCTGCGGTTTTAATCTGCCCTCCTTCCTTTTACAATAACGTCTCTGATGAAGGGGTGATTTCCTACTATCGGGAGATCATTCAAAAGGTCGGGGATTCTCGTTTGCGGGTCTTGTTGTACCATATCCCCCAATTCAGCGGCGTGCCGATCACTCTACCTGTCATTAGAACTCTTATCTCTGAGTTTCCTGAGATTGTGATTGGGCTCAAAGAAAGCGAAAGCAATTTTAGTCTCACCAAAGAAATCCTGAAAACTTTTCCTGGATTTAAAGTCTTTGTCGGCAATGAGAAACAGATCATCGAGGCGGTCCATCTAGGCGCAGCGGGCTCCATTTGCGGAATTGCAAACCTCTATCCTGAATTAATCGTTTCTCTCTTTGAACAAGGCAAACAATCGATGAGCGAAAATCCTCAAGAGCTCGAGGCTTTTTTCGAAGCGATGAAGGGCTACCCTTTTATTTCCGCATTTAAAGCCATCATGGAAAAAAGAAAAGGAGAGGCGTGGAACCGCCTTCGCCCGCCCCTAACTCCACTTACTTCAGAGCAAAGCGCCGCATTTATCGCAAAGCTGGAAAAACAATGAAACTTTTATCTCTATATCTATCCTTAGGACTTCTGATGAATACCCCATCTTCGGCTCTCAACCTATCTCACGAACAACGCGAAGCCTCCCTTCTTTCGGCCAAACAAGCTCTCGTCGATAAAATCCAACAACGTGGGGATCTGCCCTACATTTCCGTTCAAGGACAACTCGATCTTCTTGAGCAACTCTCTTCTTTTGATCTTGGTCAATTTCTGATCGAACGCGGAGGCTTGAACGGCTATTGGACACATTACATCATTTCCCATCCGACCGAAGGAAGAATCACGCAGCGCAACAGACAAGGCAAACCGTTTCATCCTCTCGAAGATGCCATTCTAAATAGCGCGCCTACCTGCTTAGCCACCCAACAGAGATTTGCTCAGTTTAAAGAACAGATCCAAAAACGCGTTTGTGAAGGCTGCTCTTTTGCTTCTGTACCCTCAGGTTTGATGGCAGACCTTCTCGATCTCGACTATTCTTCACTAAGAACCTTTTCTCTATATGGAATTGATCTCGACCCAGAAACCCTCTCTCAAGCTCAAGCGTATGCTGCAGAAAAAGGACTTTCAGAGCATTGTCAATTTTCTGAAAAAGACGCCTGGAGCCTTGGAGTCAAAGATGCATTTGATCTTCTTGTCAGTAATGGCCTTTCAATTTATGAGCGCTCCGATGAAAAAGTTGTCGACCTTTACCGTCAATTTCATACAGCTTTAAAGCCAGGTGGAGTGCTGATCACAAGCTTTTTAACACCTCCTCCAGCGCCCGGTTTCAAAACAGAGTGGAATATGGAGCATGTTAATCCCAAAGATGCCCTGTTTCAAAAAATTATTCTCGTCGATATCATCAATGCAAAATGGCAGGCCTACCGATCGGAAGAAACCGTTAAATCTGAGCTTGCTCAAGCGGGTTTTCATGATATTGAAATTTTTTATGATGAAGCCCATATTTTTCCGACAATAGTCGCTAAAAAATAGCTAAAATCACATTTTAAACTATTTAATAGCCGCCGATTAACCAAATAACAAGCAAACAAAAAATCAGCGACTATGCAAAATAAAAACAACAAACTACACTCATCTCGACATTAATCTATTGAAATTAACTAGACGATCCCTTATCCTTTTGCCGTCTTAAAAACAACTTGAGGATGTCTATGAGCGTTAATTCTACGAGCGTTAGTCCAGTCGCCCCCCTTGGAACTGCAATTGTATTAGCCGCAGGAACTGCAGCTGCCACATTTGCCGCAGCAACAACTGCTGCTACAGCAACAGCTGTTGCCTACGGAGTTCTTGCAGTGACCCTAGCAGGGGTTTCCATCGCATCTATTACAGCTTGGTTTGATCGCGAATCAGTAGATGTAGGAAGTTATTTTTCAAATGTCGTTAAACATTCTGGTTATGCGATTGCAGGGATCTATCAATTTGTTGCACAAACGCTTGTGCAAGCACTTGTTCAAGGCCTAGCAAACGGTATTTCAAGAAATGTCTCCCGTCGCATCGGTGGCGACGACGTTACAGTAAGCGTCAGACACTCTTAATATCCCCTTTCTATTATCCAGAGATAGTTATTATCTCTGGATTTTTTTACTCTCTTGTTTTTTAAACGAAATAAAATTCATTTAAATTCATAATTAATCGCAATTATGATATGATTTCGCGCAAAAAAAATGGAGATTTTAATAGATGACATCTATTACTAATCAAACTAACTCGACTACTCATTACTCACCCATTCCATCAATCGAAGAAACCGGCTGGCAAGCGTCCGCTGCAAAGTTATTGAAGGCTGCAGGTTATCTACTTGTGTTTGCAGGAACCGCAGCTGGAGCGGGAAGCTTAATCAAAATGGGAGGCGAAAGGTTAATTTCTAGCTGGGCAGGCTCTAGCTCTGTAGGGGCAAGTATTTTTGGAACAGTGGGAAAAATCTCAGCCTTTGTGGGAGATAAAGTCTTTCATCTCGGGAAATATGCCTTTCTTGCGGTCTCCGTTCCTGTCTATACTGTCGGATGGGCAGCTCCGAAATGGATCATTACAGAAGGAATCCCCCAAGCAGCAACATTCACAGCTCAATATGTATTAATCCCGGTAGCAAATGGACTCACTAAAATTGCAACGGCAATCACCCAATCTATTCTCGCTCCCCTCGCACGCGCTCTTGGTCATGCATGTATGTGGGCCTGGAATGCCGTTATCATTCCAATGGCTCACGGTCTTGGTAACGCAATCCGCTTTGTCTCAAATGCTCTAGCGATAGCAGCTCACAAAATTTATGCTCTTGTGATTAAGCCGTTCGCTCATGCCATCGTAAAAGTCGCCACGTTCGCAGCAGATGCACTTCTCATCGCCATCCAAAAGATTAACTCATACGTGCTTCAACCGATCGCACATGGCTTATACCACGCTGCAACATGGACTTGGAATGCAGTTTTAGTCCCTCTTTGCAAAGCCATCGGCAACGGAGTGACATTTGCAGCTCACAAAATCTATACCCTCATCATTAAACCCACGGCTCTTGCGGCTCATTATGCCGCAAAATGGATCTGGAATGCAGTTCTCGTTCCTCTTACACAATTCACAGCTTTAGCTGCTGTCGCAGTGAAAAACCTTCTGATCACCACAGTCCAAAAAATCTATGCTTTTGTCCTTAAACCTATCGCCCTTGCGGTTGCTTATGCTGCAGAATGGATTTGGAATACAGCTCTCGTTCCTCTTACACAACTCACAGCTTTAGCTGCTGTCGCAGTGAAAAACGTCCTTGTTACCGTAGCATTAGCCATCTACCAGTATCTTTTAAAACCTCTTGGAATGGGAATTGTATTTCTCGTGAAATGGACGTGGAATGCAGCCCTGCTGCCTGTGATCAAAGGAATGGTTTACGCGGCAACCGCCCTTCTATCTGGCGTTGCGCAATTAGCTCAAGCAATCTATCAGTATGCCCTTCTCCCCACTGCCCAATTCGTAGGGCAGGCGTTCCAGGTAATGGGATCGGCTGCCAGCGCGTTAATGAGATCGGTTACCGACCTCACGCGATCGCTGTCAGCTTCAGTTTATGAAACGTTTCAGCGACTGCGCGGATTGGGTGTAACTTAATGCTTTTCAGCCACAATGTAATAGCTTGTGGTGATGAGCCCTAGGCGATCTGCTTCGACAAAGGCCTCGCCATCTTTTGTAAGACGGTCGAACAATGCCTGAAAATGTTTCGGCAAGAGCTTCGAGCCCACTAAGAACTTAATCAGACGTGTCACGCGGGTGAAAAAGCGATCCGCATTTTCAATTAATGGAGCCTGCAATCCACCTACACTCGCATTTTCACTGATGCGTACTTTAAAGCCCGTTTTTTCTAAAAGAGTCACAAATTCATCGACAGAGGGTGTGCCAATCGCTCCGATGAGAGGTTTAATTCGCTTCATCAAGCTCGCATGGTGGGGATTTGTTTCATCGTACTTGGGAAAACGCACCCAATCAAGACAAGCTAGTTTTCCACCCGGCTTTAACATCCGGTGGATATCTTGGAAGAGTTTTTCTAAATTTTTACACAAACTAAACGCCTGGACTTGATAAACAAAATCAAAAGACTGATCGGGAAACGGAAGGGGAAGATCATTCATGTCGGCGACTTTAAAGTGGCACTGAGTATGAAGACCGTTTCCCTCTGCATAACGCTTCGCACAATCAATTTGATTCGGATCGATATTCATCCCTGTGACATCCGCTCCTGTATAGGTCGCCACGTGACTTGCAATTCTTCCTCTTCCGCACCCAATATCGAGCACGTGATCCCCTTTTCGAATTCCTAAATCGCGGCACATTTTTTGTTCATACAGCTCTTGGTTTGCAATGATGCTTGCGGAAAGATCCATCGCTGGAGGAATGTACATTTTTTCCACTTGGCCAATCGCGCAGAGATGATTGAGCACGCTGTAGTAATCCACGAGCTTCTTTTTCACTTGTTCGTAATAGTCTGCGCCCATGTTCTGAATTAGCTCTTCTTCGTCAGCCCAATCATGATCATAGATATCGTAAGAATTGAGAAACGCATCGATTTTGTCTTGAGGAAGGGTGTACAAAGTCTTTAGGGATTTCAAAACCGTCAATAAACGGTACGCTTTAAATTGCAGCTTTGACTTCATGAGTGATTGCGCCATTGCGACTCCTTGTGTGGCTACGTCGAAAAATTTCAAAAAATTAGTGAGAAAACCTGACTTCTAAACATTTCATAAATTTTTATCAAGATCGAATTATTAGATTTTCTCAGACCCCTAGACGCTAAAAATGACATATAATTTATTTTAATTGAAATTAATTAATTTCAGATAATATAATATATCTCATGGAACACGAAAGTTTATTTCTCACTTTCCTTTCTATGCCTTTTCAAGCCTCTTTAGGCTTATCGTTTCCTTCTGCTCAAATTCAGTTCACAAATTCTTCTAAGGTCCGGAAGGTGCGCCCCACGCACCAATAATTTTTTTTCATTTCAGCACTTTATCGTAAAAAAAATTCTAAAAAACCTTAGGAGAATAAGATCATGTCAGCACATACAGCGCTGCAATTGAATGCAGCAGGAAGTTTCGTATTAGGATTAAGCGCAGACGTCGTTGCCGTCCTCGCAACCCAACCCATGGACGTCGTTAAAACATACGTCCAAAGCGGCAAATGGGAAGAGTTGAAAGCCTTGTTTCGAAACACTAAAGGGATTCCCCCTGTCGGAAAACTATGGCACGGATCGGTCGCAAACTGCGCTGGAGCCGTTCCTCAGGGAGGCCTCCCCTTTTTGATCAACGCTCTCTCAGCGCGCTATCTTTTTAAATCAGAACACTTAACCGATTCTCAGCTCATTGCCAATGGAATCATTACCGGTTTAATAGCCTCAGGGTTCATCGCACCCTTTGATCGCGTCGGTAAAGAGCAACAATTCAGTGGCGGTACAGCAATTGGGGCCTGTCAAAAAGCCGTAAAAGAACAGGGAATGCGCGGACTTTTCAAAGCGATTCCCCCGATTGCCGTACGTGATGCGATCGTCTTTGGCACATTTTTTGGAGGAAGAAAAGTCGTTGAGAGCCGCCTTCAAGAATACATCCCTCATGATACGCTCAGAGAAACCGTCGCAAGCGCTGCGACAGGGGCCTTTGCTGGGGTGTTGAGCAACGCGCCCGATCGCGCAAACACCCTGATTCAGGGAGATAAAGAAGGAGCCTACCCTTCACTACGCAGCACCTTCCGAAGCATCATCCAGAAAGAGGGAATGAAGGGACTTGCAAAAGGAGCTGGGTCACGCGCTCTATTTATGGGAGCCTACTACATTGCCTTAGGCTGTGCATCCGAAAAGATCACCCCCCCTCTCACCAGGGTATTTGGCACTGAGCCTGGCTCCGATTCATAAAGCGTTAACACCCAACAAGGTTGGTGATTTCGCCAACCTTTCTTTCCAATTTAAATTTAAATTATTAAAGAAAACAGTAAAAAAACCTTTTTTAAAAAGAATTAAAATAGTAAAATTATTTACATAATAACAAAAAATAAGGAAATAAATTATGTCAGCAATACCCGTTCAAAGCAAGCTAACCTCTCAGCAATCTAGCCAACTTAAAGAATGTTATAACACATTCAAAAGAAGGCATCAGAAGATCCTCAAGCTCGCAAATTCTGATCAAACATCAGAATCCACACAAAAAATTTATAAAAGGTACGAGCAAAGCTACCAAAGCCTAAAACTCTCAGGAAAAAATTTATTAAAAATTTGTGTCGAAGATTCTTCGGATTACCAAAACATTTCCAAGCTCTTAGCTATCTGCAAACAATTTCACAAGCCATACAAAGAAGCACTGCCAATCCCAGCAACACTACCCATCCAACCCAAAATCAATCTTTCGCATCTTTCTCCTCGAATCCAAAGCGCAGTTCAGCAACTTGAATCAAATACCATTACAACACTTAATCTGGCAAATTGTTGCCCCCCCCTCAAACCTGAGGAAGTAAAAGCAATCGCTGAAGCTCTTAAATCAAACACTTCTCTTACTACTCTTGATCTGAAGGAAAACCAGATCAGCCATGCCGGCGCTAAAGACCTTGCAGAGGCTCTTAAATCAAACACTTCTCTTACTACTCTTGATCTGAGCTGTAACCAGATCTGCGATGCCGGCGCTAAAGACCTTGCAGAGGCTCTTAAATCAAACAATTCTCTTACTGCTCTTCATCTGACATGCGCCCTGATCGGTGATGCTAGCGCTAAAGAGATTGCAGAGGCTCTTAAATCAAATACTTCTCTTACTACTCTTGATCTGAAGTCGAACCGGATTAGCGATGCCGGCGTTAAAGACCTTGCAGAGGCTCTTAAATCAAACACTTCTCTTACAACTCTTGATCTGAGACTCAACCAGATCAGCGATACCGGCGCTAAAGACCTTGCAGAGGCTCTTAAATCAAACAATTCTCTTACTACTCTTAATCTGGGCTTGAACCAGATGAGTGATGCCGGCGCTAAAGACCTTGCAGAGGCTCTTAAATCAAACACTTCTCTTACTACTCTTGATCTGAGCTGCATCCAGATCGGTGATGCCGGCGCTAAAGACCTTGCAAAGGCTCTTAAATCAAACAATTCTCTTACTACTCTTGAGCTGGGCTGGAACCAGATCAGCCATGCCGGCGCTAAAGACCTTGCAGAGGCTCTTAAATCAAACAATTCTCTTACTACTCTTGAGCTGGGCTGGAACCAGATCAGTGATGCCGGCGCTAAAGAACTTGCAGAGGCTCTTAAATCAAACAATTCTCTTGCCACTCTTGATCTGAAACACAACCAGATCAGTGATGCCGGCGCTAAAGACCTTGCAGAGGCTCTTAAATCAAACAATTCTCTTACCACTCTTGATCTGACAGAGAACGAGATCAGCGAGACAGGCGCCAAACCTTTTGCAGATGCTCTCATCTTAAACGGTTGTCTCACAATATTTTTGCTGAGCGCTGATGATGTCACTGCTGGGACTAAATCTGAGATTAATACGTTGCTATGGAGAAATCAGCGAAATGCGGAGCAGCGGTCTTCTCTTTTATGGACCTCCCTGCTCTCACATGTATAAAATTAACTTTAACACTTTAGAAACTCATTAAGAGGGGCAGAATCACCTCACTTCTCTTAATGAGTTGGCAATGGAAGCTGGGAACCATTGGGTTAAAATAGGGGCAACACTCTGAAATGTTGAACATAAAAAAAATAAGCACAATGAGAAAATTATGTCTGCCACATCATTTAATAAAATGAATTATACCATCGACTCTTTCATAGGACAAACGGCCTACGGAGTCGAGATCAGCCCCTCAGAAGAGCTTACGGCCCTTTTAAAAGAAGCTGAGATGGCACAAGATTTGCCTTTTGAGGAAAAGCTTAAAGTTATCCAGAATCTGGCTATAAATGCCATGCAGAATGCATGGGAAGGGATGTCTAAAGGAGATAAAAATGGGTTATCCAGATCCATGGTCTATGACAGACATTCATTAACAGATGCTCTTAAACATCAATTGGGATGCTGTCGCTACCAAGCCACATTGTTTTTTATCTTAGGGGCCCAAGCAAAACTGGGATCAAAGCACTTTCTCCAAAGCGCAAATTTAGGCGGATTGAACACCTGTTATAATGATGTTTACGATGAAAATAACATTCTTCACCGCGTCAGCATTTTCGCTTTAAGCTTATCTGATCCTGCAAACACGTACGTCAAAGACACATCAGTCTTTGACAGTCCCAACAGATCTTTGCCAGGGCAATCCTTCCTCGCTTATACGGTGGACAAAGCAGGAAATTGCACGCGCTATTGTCGTCCGCATGCCCACTTAGAAGGAGATCCTGCGAGCTCTTTGCAAGCAAAAGAAGAAATTAAAAAACTCGAGGGGATCCTCACTCAAATTCAGACATCTCTTGAATCTACGCCATCAGAAGATGATAAGAAAAAACTCCAGCAGCTTTTAACTCTCTGTACAGACCGCATTGACAAGCAGCGCGCGCTCATCGAATCCTTTGCAAGCGCACTGATTTAAAAACGCTTTACTCTGGTATGGCAATACGGCATCTTGCCTGTTTTGTCATAGTAGAGTTGATGGTAATCCTCTGCAGGATAAAAAGGTCCTGCGGGGATAAGCTCTGTCACAGCTCGAATCCCTTTTCTTTTGAGCTGCTCGAGAAGCGCCTCTGTGATTCTTCTCTGCTTTTCTGTGAGAAAAAAAACAGAGGAGCGGTATTGGGGACCTAAGTCGGGTCCTTGTCCTCCTTTTTGAGACGGATCGTGGATTTCGAAAAACAACTTCGCGATCACTTCGTAATCCACCACTTCAGGATCAAAAATCACTTCGATCGCCTCAGCATGCCCCGTTAAGCCGGAACAAACCTCTTCATAGGTAGGATCGGCCACATGCCCTCCCGTATATCCCACCTGTGTTTTAACCACTCCTCGCTGAGTTTTCATGAGGTGCTCGACACCCCAAAAACACCCGCCGGCAAACAATGCGCGCTCATACCCTTCAGAAGTAAAGGCAGGGACGAAAGAAAGAGAGAGGGAATTGACACAATGCCGAATATTTTTAGAAGTTAATCGTTCCCCAACAAACACATGCCCTAAATGTCCGCCGCACCGCTTGCAGAGAATTTCGACGCGCTCTCCATCTGCATCAGGCTTTCTTTCGACAGCATCTAAGATCTCATCATCAAAGCTCGGCCAACCGCAACCCGAGGCAAATTTATCTTTGGAAAGATAGAGGGGGAAATCGCATCGTTTACACACAAACACTCCAGGCCCTTCAAGATGTTCATAAACACCGCTGCCCGGTCTTTCCGTGTGCTTATGGACGATGATCTTTTCTTCTTCTGGAGTTAGGGGATGAAATCGATGCATGGAATAAGCCTTAAGGTTGTGTCTCAGAGACAATATGCCTTAAGGCTTGAAAAATTACAATGCAGTGCGCATCACACAATCGTAGAGTACTGAAACACTGGAGGATGCTGGAACATACCAGGAGGCACAGGATGGAGGGGTTGCATCACTGGAGGATGCTGGATTCGAGAAGTCACGGGACGTCTCCGTACAGAAACAGGCACCAGAACAGGAACTGGTTTAGGCTCAGGGAAACGCTGCTGAACTGTTATGCGCGCGCTCTTTAACATTGCCTGAGAAACGGGATAGTTGCGAGAGAGTCGCCCTGTCTCTGATGTCATAAAAATATCTGAGTAAGGAAACTGATTGGCAAGCTGCTTAATGACATGCTGTACCTGGAGCGCTGGATTCCAGTGTACATTCTGAACAACCTGAAGCTGATTGAGGATACGTCCTTCTTTCATTTGCATCAGTTCAACATTCTTTTGCACTTGGGTAGGAGAAACATTGTGGAACAATTCAGTATATCCCTTGAGCATGGCTTTATTCGCTAATTGACACACGATGCGATAGGCAGGATCTTTTTGAGCATCTTTTGCCGACATTGGGGCCCAAGCGTAGTGATTTAAATGCGCTGTCACCTCAGAAAGGTGGACTTTTTTTGTCGCTAAATTTCCACATCCAAAACATCTTAAAAAAAGCTGCCAGCATGAGACCTGATCCCGAGAAAGCGTCACAATTTTAGGTCCATTGGTTCCTGCCATTTCAACAGCAACAATCTGGTCCCCTAAATGACACTGTGCTAACGCTTGTCTTTCCGACACACTTATTTGATTAACAGATAATGACATAAAAACCTCAATTTACAATAAAATTGCACGAATAATAGCAAATTAGACAATTAAATAAAACTAACAAATTAATTTTACGAACAGCACTAATTATCAACATCTCGCGTCGCCCTTGATAAAAAATAAAATTTTAATAAAGAGCCAAATGGCTTATATAATGCGAAATATGCGCGCATTACTTTTAAAACAGCCTCGTACCCCCCTTGTTCTAGAGGAGATCCCCAAACCGACACCTAAAGAGGGAGAACTTCTCGTGAAGGTGCACGCTTGCGGCGTATGCCGCACAGACCTGCATGTGAAAGAGGGAGACCTTGCGGCTCCTAAACTTCCCCTCATTTTAGGACACGAGATTGTCGGCACCGTCGATGAGGTGGGGCCTCAAGTTAAAGGCTTTAAAAAGGGAGATCGGGTAGGTATCCCTTGGCTGGGAAGCACCTGCGGGACCTGCACTCCTTGTTTAGAAAACCATGAAAATTTATGTGAACACGCGAAATTTACAGGTTACCAAATCCAAGGAGGCTTCGCAGAGTATACCACCTGTAAAGCAGACTATGCGATCCACCTGACTTCGGCTCTTTCCGATGAGCACCTCGCGCCCCTTCTTTGCGCTGGGATCATCGGTTACCGGGCCTATCGGAAAGCTGCGCCTAAAAAAACGCTCGGCCTCTATGGCTTTGGCGCAGCGGCACACCTGCTCACTCAACTCGCAATTCACGAAGGGAAACAAGTCTATGCCTTTACCCGGGCCGGCGACGCAAAGGGGCAAGCCTTTGCAATGAAACTCGGCGCAGTATGGGCAGGAGATTCCAGCACACCCTCTCCCGTACTTCTTGATGCAGCCATCCTCTTCGCCCCCGTGGGAGAACTCGTCCCCTTAGCATTAAAATCACTGAAGAAAGGAGGACGGTGCGTCTGCGGAGGAATCCATATGAGCGACATCCCCTCTTTTCCTTACAGCGACCTTTGGGGAGAAAAAGAGATCGCCTCTGTCGCCAATTTGACAAGACAGGATGCAAATGAGTTTTTTAGTTTAATGACACAGTTCCCCCTTCATACTGAAATCACCGTCTACCCTCTAGAAAAAGCAAATGATGCCTTGGAAGACCTGAAATCGGGGAAATTCCAGGGCGCTGCTGTAATTTCTATCTCCTGATCTTAGGCAAAGTTCTTGCATTTATTTATCCTCTGCCTTTTGATAGTGGCAACAAACTTTAAAAAGTGGGTACAGAAGGGAATATGCAAAAATCAAAATTTTCACATTACCGCTGGTTCGTTACGAGCCTAGTTTTTTTCATTACCCTGGTCAATTTCATCGACCGATCAGCCATCTCCTTTGTCATCGAACCTCTCAAACAAGAGTTTCACTTCTCTGATACTCAGTTTGGGCTCATTTTATCCGCCTTCGGCATCGGCTACGTCTTATTGACGGCCTTTGGAGGCTGGCTTGTTGACCTCTGGGGATCGCGCACCGTCTGGGCCATTGCGGCTGTCGCCTGGTCTGTGTGTGTCGGCCTTTTAGGATTTGCAACTGGATTTTGGAGTTTTATTTGGCTAAGACTCATGCTGGGCTTTACGGAAGGACCGCATTTTCCCGCTCTTACGCGAACGGTCGGCAATTGGCTGCCCCCTGCAGAACAAGCACGCGCACTTTCTTTGGGCCTTGTTGCCATCCCCATCTCTGCTGTTATCGGAGCTCCTCTCACCTCTTATCTCGTCATCGATTTCGGCTGGCGGACGATGTTTTTCGTCATCAGCGGCCTTGGCATCTTATGGGGAATCGTCTGGTATTTTGTATTCCATGACAAACCGGAAGAATCTCCTCATGTAAGCAAAGAAGAGTTAGAGGTCATTCGCACAGCGCGCGTCAAAAAAGCGAAGAATGATGCCCCAGTCGATTGGAAATTTATTTTAACTCACCCCACACTGATCGCCAATAATTTTGCTTACTTTGCGTTTGGCTATATGCTCTTTTTTGCCACGTTGTGGTTGCCTGGATATTTCCTTTCTCAGCACGGGTTGAATCTAAAAAGCGTCGGTTGGTATTTGACGATTCCTTGGCTTTGCGCCGCTATTTTCATGAAGGCCGGAGGCTTCTTTTCCGACTGGCTCTACAAAAAAACGGGAAGCTTGAGGTATTCACGCTCCCACTTTATTTGGGCAAGCCAGCTGCTTGCAGCCGTTAGCTTTCTAGCGCTCAGCTATACACACTCTCTCGGCATGTCGATTTTCTTCTTAAGCTTAGGCCTCGGATTTGGATTTATGCCTCAACCCGCCTTTTTCAATACGAATATCGACGTAGCAAAAGAGCGTGCAGGATCCGCACAAGGAATTACTTCCAGCTGCCTATCTCTGGCAGGGATCTTAGCTCCGATGTTGACAGGATGGATGATTGATTTGACGAAAAACTTTCAAGGGACATTCTTGCTGCTCGCCGGAATCACAGGCTTAGCGGTAATCGTTGTGGTCCTCTTCCACCATCCCGACAGAGAATACTCTCACTCAGTGTCTGCAAGCTAATAGATGGGGCCATTTGATGGCCCCATCATTCATTTTACAAGATTTCCGCTGCGATTGCCGCAAGTTCTGAACGCTCTGTCTTCTCTAGGAAGACATGGCCATAGACGGGGAACTCTTTGAACTTTCCGACCGTAAACGTCAACGCATTGGAATCTTTATCGAGATAGGGATTATCGATTTGCGTAGGATCTCCTGTTAAGACCACCTTCGTTCCTTTACCCGCGCGTGAAATAATTGTCTTCACCTCATGGGGCGTTAGGTTTTGCGCTTCATCGATAATGATGTACATCTTCGGCAACGAACGTCCGCGAATGTAGGTGACCGCTTCCATTTCGATTTTCTTACTCTCCATGATCCATTTCTGCGTTTCTGATCCATTCGATTCTCCGCTTGTCGATTGGCATAAGAACTCTAAGTTATCATAGATCGGCTGCATCCAATGATAGAGCTTTTCTTCTTTCGAACCTGGCAAATAGCCGATGTCTTTTCCGAGAGGCACAATCGGCCTGCTAACGAGAATGCGAGAATAGGTTCCCTCATCAAACACTTTGCGCAATCCCGCAGCGAGCGCCATCAGGGTTTTTCCCGTCCCAGCAGGTCCGACAAGTGTGACAAGTTTCACATCATCGCGCAGCAATAAATCAAGCGCGCATTTTTGTTCGAAATTTAAAGGATGGATCCCCCAAATGTCGCGGGTCAGTTTGAGTAGCGGCTCCAACTTTTTTGTTTGAGGATTATATTTGCCAATGGCCGAGGATTGTTCGGGGGAGGTCAAAAGACAATATTCATTGGGGAGCAAATTTCCAATAGAGAGCTCCAGAAACCCATCTTTGTAAAACAAATCGATCTCTCGTTTTGGCACTTCCAAACGGCGAAATCCTCGATACAATTTATCATAGGAAAACTTCAGGTTTTCGTAATCTTCCGCTTCTATTCCAATCGCTTCTGCTTTCACGCGCATCACGAAGTCTTTAGAAACAAGCACCACTTTTTTCCCTTCCTCGCGCAAACGATAAGCCACCGAGAGAATTTTATTCGTATTGCGATCCAGAGGAAGAGGGAACCCGTTTTTCTCCACATGTTTAATATCGACCTGGATGCGAACGACAATCCCATTTTCAATGGCAACTCCCTGATGCAGATCCCCGGCTTTGCGGTCTTTTAAGGCATCGATAAAGCGCATCACGTGTCGCGCATTTTTTCCAAGTTCATCGGAAAGGCGCTTTAAGCCATCTAACTCTTCAAGAACAATTAAAGGAATGATCACATCATTATCCCGGAATTTACTAATCGCATCAGGATCATGAAGCAAGACGTTCGTATCGATGACAAATGTTTTTCGATTCACAAGGGCCTCATTGGGTATTCAGCCTTCCTCATCAGTTGGGCCACTTTTTAGCCGGGATACAACAACCGATCTACTGCACTTCTCTCCTCAGAAATAACGCCTTGGGCTATTCCCTCGTCGAGAACTGCACTATCTCGGCTGTTTCGCTCCGGCGCAAAATTGACCGAGCTGGTGAGCAAGGCCGGGTGTTCTTTGACGGAAAAGCGGAGCATAATCGCAACCGGCATGACAGCACAACCTTTTTTATTTAAATTCGTAAAACTCTTAAATTAAACACGTTAAGACGATAACTCAGCACTCAAACAAACCAGCTGCTAAATCATTGACTGAAAAATTCTCTGTATGATATAATAAGTAATATGAATTTGGGATTTTCCCATTTCTTTTAAGAAAGGAGCCATCGTAATGAGCGCTATAAGAATTAATTCTCACATCTTAAGCATTCCTCCCTATATCTCTACTTCTTGGTCAAGTATTGCATCCCTTCATGTGGAACAGCAGGCAGCAAATCTTGTCCTAGTAGTTACTCTTCTTAACGGAAACTGCATTGAAATTCCCCATTTAGAAGGTTCACTTCTGGAAACGATTTTTTCTGCGCATGCAAAATTTCTGGAGCAAGACCAGCCGGCGGCACAAAATAGTTTCCCCCCAAAATCTCTAATGCAGACCTCTGACATCGCACAACACTTAATGTCTATTGAACTTCCTTCAAAATCCAACCTGGAATTGGAACAGATTGGAGGCGCGCTGCAACACAACCCAGAGCAAGCAGACAGCCCGGATCTACCATCAGACTTAATCCATAAAATTGCACAACTCTCTCAGGCGATCGGAATCGACGACCCCAATGCCCTTCCACAACCTGAACCCCATTGCAACTGCATGCACTGTCAAATTGCTAAAGCAATGCAAAAAGCAATTAACAAAGTGACTGAGCAGGAACCCGAGGTTTCAGAAGAAATTGTAACAGATGAAGACCTCACTTTCCGCTCATGGGACATCGCGCAAAAAGACAAGCAATTATTTATCGTTTCAAACCCAATTGAGCTCAAAGAACAGTATACTGTCTTTCTTGGAGAGCCTATGGGTTGCACATGTGGAGAAAAGCACTGCGAACACATCCGCGCTGTTCTCCATAGCTAATTCACAAGAAGCCCCTTCAAGGGCTTCCATTTTCTTCTAAAACACTCTCTGTTGTTGACGCCACCCAGCGCCCCATGTCCGTATGATAAAGGCGCTTGGCAAAGTATACGGGCCCCAACTCCGCATCAATCCGCATCGATGCGAAGCTCCAGGGGTTAAATAGAGTTCCCTCGACAGCTTCGTAAGAGCTTTGAGCGATTCTGGCATAATCATGCCCATTTTCACGCCATTTTTTATTTAAGTTGATCAGCCGACGAATATTTCCCTGTGCATCTAGCAAAGGGGCAAAGATGTGCCCTTCCAGCTCGACACACACGGTATTTGGATAATGCTTATGATCGGTCAATCCAAGAACTCTTAAATTCTTAAGCTGATCTAATTGGTTAAAAATCCCGATTTCATGCTGTCCATGATAGAGGTAATGTTCCTGAAGAGTCTCCACCCATTGTTCATCGATGAGGGAAAAGACCACTTTACTCAAGCGTCTGCCCAGGGGATCATAGGTAAAACTCACCTTTTTCGTCTCTGAGCTCACTTCGGTCACTCGATTGAGAGGATCATAAAGGAAGCAAAATGTTTCAGTAGGTGTTTGAACCACAATTTGATTTTTATTGAGATCATAGGAGCACGCTCCCGCATCCACGTTCAATAGCTCGTAAACATCATTCATCTCTAAGGTTTTTGCATGCTGTTGCGCTTTGGACATCGTGAAGGGATCTGAGTTGTTTTCCTCTACTAACCGAGGCAACCGTTCATAATACTGAAGATGCTCTGAGCGGTCGAGACCCGCATTGATCAACTTTCCAGAAGGATCGTACAGATACTCTTGTGAATAAAATGGACTAGAAATCGAAGCGATTTGTCCTTTAAGATCTGTCGTATGAACGACATCTCCTATGTTTCCGACTAAACTTTCAGTAACGAGATTCCCATCCCAGTCGTAATCTTTATATGTATGCATATATAGAACGCCGCGGAGATTGGAAATGCGAGTGACCGCTCTTAAATAAAGCGGGTCGTAAGAGTACAACACTTCCCCTTGCGTCGCCATCTTTAGCGACAAGATCCGATCAAACGCGTCATAAGTTTTTGTAACTCCAAACCCTTTGGGAAAATTCTCTCGTTTCACGTTCCCAAACGGATCCACTTCACGCTCAATGCAAATCCCTTGATTGTCATCCCATGCTTTCATGAGATGGCCCAAGTGATTGTATTCAAATGAGTGATTAATTTGGACATCAGAAGAACCCAATCTACTCACAAATCCAAGAGGATAATAGGTATAGTGTAAAACAATTCCATCAGGAAGCGTTTTGGTCTGAATTTTTCCCGAAGGGGTGTAGGTATAAGACGTCACGCGTGGTTCTTTCCCTCCCCAAGCGCGCGTTAAAGTTTCAATGTGGCGGTCAGGGGTATACGTGTATTTTAACGCTTGAATATCTCGAAAAAGCTCTTTCTCACAGACTTGGTCTCTTCGGTATAATAGATTTCCCGCAGGATCCTGTCTCATTTCGCGACAAGCCATGATGATCCCTTGGGCATTCTGCACTTCGATGCGAATGGGCATCTGATGCGCATTAAACGATTCTATCGTAGTGACCTGAGCCGGATCGACTGTCTCCTTACGCAACACTTTTTGACCGATTAAGTTCGTAAATTGTTCATCATAAATCACGCGGGTCACATGAGATTCTGCATCTTGGTGCTCAATGAGTCTTCCAAAGGAATCGTACACAAAGGCATCAATCGCTGTCTGTCCTTGGATGTAACGGGTCACATGCGCTTGGTTCCCGTCTTCATCATAATTATAGCTAATTTTATACAAGGTGTGGCCTAAGAGATTTTCCTTTCTCTCTTCAAGAATGCGCCCCTCTTCATCCCGCATCAGATGGGTCACCAACGTATTCTCATCGTTATATTGACAAATTGTTGTTAGCTCTCCAAAAGAATCATAACGATATTCATTCACTCTCCCGCAAAACTCCTCTCGAGTTTTTCTTCCCGCTCCATCGTACTGATAGGTTTTGACATTCCCTTCTTTGTCTGTTTCAGAAATGAGATTGAATCCTTGAAAAGTGAACCGCTCTTCGCACAACTCTTCCCCTTCGCTTGAAACATACGTTTGCGCAATGATCCTTCCTAAGATATCGCGTTTTGTCACAATCGTTAGCCCATCCGGATCAGTATGACTGAGCAATTGTCCATTTTTCTCATAGCGAAATCGCTCGATTGCCCCAGAAGGGCGCACAATTTCAGTGATCTTGCCATAGGCATTGTAACGATATCTCGTCACAAATCCATTCGGATCGGTATGCGTTAACTCCCGACCCAGAGAATCGTATGTCGACTGAACAGCAACGGGAATCACCTGACCATCCCCCGTAAGCATTTGCGGATATTCGATTCGAACTGCTTTTGAGACAACAGGATCATAGCTATAATAGGTGCTGTTCTGGAAATAATCGCTTGATTGAACCACTCTGTCCTTTGCATCAAACACGAAAGTGGATGCATGGACGATCCCATCCGTCCCTCTTTCACTCTCCTCTACTAACCTTCCTTTAGCATCATAATGAAAGTTCGCATGCCTTTTTTGAGAGAAATGGGTTTTAGCATGAAGCTTTCCTTTGCTGTCATAAGCGTAAGTCGCGACTCGACCTAACCGGTTGGTTTCAGATAGGACATCCCCCCGGGCGTTATAGGTCTTGAGCAAAGTGTAGATAAGCTCTTCTTCAGAATTATAAACCTCTTCTTGGGAAACATTCCCTAAAAAGTCGTAGAGAAAATGGTGCTTTTTCAACAAACGCTCTTCCTCTTCCTCTAAATACTTGTATTCAATCCACTCCGGTAAATGGAGAAAAGGGGCTTCTTGACGCAGCGTGTACGCTGTGATGCTCCTTTTGGACACATCGGTAAGATCGTTCATATCCTCCGTTGAGCCATCATCGAGAATCTCCTGAATGAGATTGTTGCAATCATCATAGAGATAAAATTCTCTTACAACAATTTGATCCCGGTCTTTAATCCATTTAGCTGTGACAAGATCCGTCCCTGTGAGATAGGAAAAAACCATCTTTTTTCCATCCTCTGATTCTTCGGAGAGGAGAAGGTTTTTTCCATCATCTGAAAATGCCCTGTAAGTGGTATACGTTTCAAGCTTACCATCGCCCGTTAAATCTCCAGTCAACCGTTCCACAATCGGATTTCCAAAACGGTCGTATTCAAAACTGCGTTGAGAAAGAATCTGCTGCTGCCCATCTCTAATCGTAACAGAGCTCAGCCAGCGGTTCTGATCCCAGGAAAAGAGCTTTTCCTTGTTGAGTACACCTCCGGGATTAAAATCTTGGATCGATTGGATGAGAAACTCACTGGAAATATGATAGACCGTGACAACCCCATCGCAATGGCGCACGGTCGTTACCCCCTCTTTTTTACCGGGAAGAGGATGCTGATAACTGAGTTCATAGACAGAAGAATATGCCCCATTAGGGCCAACTGGAAATTGTAGTTTTTGGATTCGACGCTCAGAATCTCCCCCTCCAAATCCTTGATACTCACACTTAAAGAGATCATTTTTCCCTGAGCGCGCGCTCAATAAAAACTGATCCTCATATGAGAGGAGTTCACCTTCATAAAAGGGACTACTGACAGAGGAGAGGATCGGAGGACATGTAAAACGTGATTCGAGCTCATATTTCCCCCCTTTTTTGATTTTGTCCTTAATCTTCCAATGACCGCTTCTCTTTTCGAAACGATAGTCTGCCGATGTTTGCGACGAGGAAACAAAATGACACCTCTCTTCCCAAGGGCTCCCCTCGATGCGTAAAGAAGCGTATACGTTCCTCTCCTGGGGATCCAAGCTCTCCACACGGCAGAGTTTCCTTTTCTCATTATAGGAATACCTAATGCGTTTTCCGTTGGGAAGAATCTCTTTTTCTAAGAGAAAAAAGTCGTTCTGATCCACTTTCTCACTATGACGATATACACGCATCGTTCCATCGGGTGCAGCAACGGTCATTATCCCATTCGGCTCATCATAGGAAATCCGCGTGTTCCTAGAGTCGTGCTTCCCACTCGGCTCTTCCCCGGACACATTGCTAATCCCATAGGAATGAGAGGCAAGCGTTGTCTGGGACAACTGTGGTCCTGACAATAGAAAATCTAGAGTGACGCCTCGCGGATCTGCTAAGCGAACGCGACGAGAGCTGAGCGTCCATTGCAAGCGGATGTGAGGAAAAAACTGCCATCCTTTGTAATGGTCGCGCGCTAAATCGTAGAGAAATTTTTTATCGTATTCGACTTGACAATGCCTGTGTTTCGGAAAAGTCTGGGGCACTTGAAAAGGAAGATAGACGCGGCGTAAATTCACTTCTTGCGCTCCCTTGGCAACAAGATCAATTTCGCGCAAAACAGGCTGACCGCTTAAAGGACTGACCACTCCCCCGATCAAATCACTGTGATGTGCTGTCAATGCAGCAATTTGTTCCGGCGTGGAGAGGTAGAGCAATTCGCGAGGCTCCTCATCATGTGCGTACATCTGCATCGATGTAAGCAGACAGCACACAAGCAATTTATGGTAGTGTCTCATCGTCAGCCCCCTGCGTTAAATTTTAATCAATCTTATTTGTTTTGATGGAAATGTTAATGCGAATCCAATTTTTTTTGTACGAAAAAAGGAAAGTATTTACACCTAAAGAAAGGACGCCTGCAAAATCTATTGCAGCAAAAGGCTGACTGCATGATATGCATGATGTAATGATATAAATGATAAGAATTCACTTATGCCTTCGGCATTTTTTTCATCATTTGCATCATTAAATCATTGATATCATTTTGTGGCTGTCGACTGAGCTGACCTCTGCTTTTGAATTTGCTTCGGTATAAAAAAACATGGAGTTAAAAAAAGACAAAAACTAGAATGGCAAAAAATAGCATCATTAGATCGTCTCTTTGGAGATCAGGAGGAATGAACAACATGTCAACGTTTTACAAAGCTCTCTGCGCATCACTTTGCGCCTTATCGATGACAACAAGTTATGCAGATGCACCAGGCGGGTTGGAAGAGTTTATGCCAGATGCGATGGCAGAACTTACAGCTCCCGCTCTTGCACCCTCTTCATTTACAGAGCCGGCATCTGAGATCAGCCGCAAAGAGCCTGCGCCTGTCGTGCAACAAAAAATTGTTGCAAAACCGAGCGCTCCTAAAATCGCAGAAGCTCCGTTTACAGCTTTCACAGGAAAAGTCAAAGCGCGCAAAGTGCGCATGCGCCTTCAGCCTGACTTAGACAGCCGCATCATTAAAGAACTCAACAAAAACGAACTGTTAAGCGTTGTCGGCGAAAAGGACGATTTCTGGGCTGTTGAAGCAACAACCGGATTTAAAGCCTACATTTTCCGCAGTTTCGTGCTCGACAATGTTGTCGAAGGCAACCGCGTGAACGTTCGTCTCGAGCCCCACTTAGAAGCTCCGATTGTCGGCCATTTAAATTCCGGAGACAAAATCACGGATGGCGTCATCTCAGCTCAAAACAATAAATGGCTCGAAATTCCTCCTCCTGCAGGCACTCGCTTTTATGTTGCGAAAGACTATCTCGAGTATGCTGGCGGTCCTGAAGTTAAGGTCCAACTCGATAAACGCCGTTTGGCAGTCGAGCAGTTGCTCGATGCGAATTCTCTGCTTTCACAAGCTGAGTTGCGCAAGCCGTTTGAAGAGGTTGATTTTGACAGAATTGCCAAAGGGTTAAATAACATCATCGATGACTACGAAGATTTCCCAGAATACGTTGACCAGGCTCAAGAAGCATTGGCAACATTCCAAGAGTCTTATTTGCAAAAACGGATCGACTATCTCGAGTCTAAAGCTCTTGCTGATGCAGCAGAACAAAAAGCTTCTGGATCCAAAGATAACATCGAAGCGCTAACACAAATTAACGACCGGATGAGAATGTGGGAACCGATCGAAGAAGCCCTCTACTCCAGCTGGGCAAACATGAATGACCAGCACAATATCAATCAATTTTATGATGATCAAAAGTTAACAGCTTCCTCCATCACAGGAATTATCGAGAGCTACAACTCCCCTGTAAAATCGAAACCTGGTGACTTTATTGTGCGCGACCGCGATCTTCCTGTTGCCTATGTCTATAGCACTCACATCAATCTGCAAAATTTAGTCGGCAAAAAAGTCACACTTAACGTGACTCCTCGACCAAATCATAATTTTGCATTTCCCGCTTATTACGTTCTTGATGTAGAATAATTCACTTTAAAGCGAAGGATCATCCGATCCTTCGCTTTGTTATTTCACTCAAGTTTTATGGAAATGAAAGAATGGGCAACGCGCATTTTAAGTGCGGACACCCTTGAAGAAAAGCTGTTTTCACCTGACATCCTAACCGATCAAGACCCAGGTCCTGCTCAGTTCTGGAAGGACCCCTGCCGTCCACCCGGTATGGGCTTTCAACGACACACTCACAAAGAAAAACTTCCCGCTTTTCACGAACACAGAAATCCGGACAAACGCGCGGTCTGCCTGCATCGCTTCGCAGGCCATGAACTGCTTGCAGTTGAGATCATGGCTCACGCCTTGGTTGCCTTCCCCGACGCTCCCCCTCACTTTCGCAGAGGCGTTGCAAACACCCTACGTGAGGAACAAGAGCATGTCCGTCTGTATATCGCAAGGATGCAAACATTCGGTCTTAAATTCGGCGACCTTCCTCTTTACCGTCATTTTTGGGCGCACATCCCCTTTCTCACCTCCCCCATCCGCTATATCAATGTGATGAGTTTGACCTTTGAAATGGCAAACTTAGACTTTGCTCCTTTATATGGAAAATCGTTCGCTCGAGTCGGCGATGAAGAATCCGCAAAACTCATGGAACGGATTGTTGAGGATGAGATTAGTCATGTGAGCTTTGGATGGAACTGGCTTAAAAAATTGAAACAACCAGAAATTTCTGAATGGGAAGCGTGGAGCCAGGAGCTTCCGCCCCTCATGACACCTGGCAGAGCGCGCGGTTTTATTGTGATGGAGGAGAACCGCAGAAAAGCGGGCATTCCCCAAGAGTGGATCGACCACATTAAACAAGCTTAGGACTCTTCTGTAGAACCCTGCTCGGCAAGTTCCGGCGCCTGCAAGAAGCGCGCCGTTTTTTCGACAAGCTCGACAGGTTCAATTTCGAGTGTGGATGAAGCAGCTCCAAGCTCTCTAAATTTGCGCGCTGTTACCAAAACACGCGTTTCAAGAGATCCTACAGCCTTATTATAGGACTCCACAGCTGTATTTAAGCTGCGCCCCATTTTAGCCCAATGGCTTCCCATGTCGATCAAACGCTTGTAGAGTTCATGACCGAGCTCATTGACCTGCTCTGCATGGCGAGAAAGGCTCTCTTGCTTCCAGCCGTAAGCCACCGAGCGCAGTAGCGCAATTAATGTGGTCGGCGTTGCTAAGATCACCCCTTGTTCGACTCCCACTTCAATGAGCGCAGGATCGAATTCTAAAGCGGCACTAAAAAAGGTTTCCGCAGGAAGAAAAAGAACGACAAATTCAGGAGTAGGCTGAAAGGTTTCCCAATAGGCTTTTCGGCTAAGCATGGTCACATGCGCCCGCACTTGCCGCGCATGATCTCTTAGTCGAGCTTCGCGCACTGTTTCATCCGAACACTGGATCGCTTCGAGATACGCTTCCAAAGGCACTTTTGCATCTACAACGACCTGCCGGCCTCCAGGAAGACGAACGATTAGATCGGGGCGCATCCGTCCAGAATCTCCCATCTCATGCTCTTGCTCAAAAAAATCGCAATGATTGAGCATCCCTGCAAGCTCGACCACGCGGCGCAGTTGGATCTCTCCCCATCTTCCGCGCGCAAGCGGCATCCG
Source organism: Parachlamydiales bacterium (assembly GCA_020053915.1). Classification (GTDB taxonomy): domain Bacteria; phylum Chlamydiota; class Chlamydiia; order Chlamydiales; family Rhabdochlamydiaceae; genus JAGVMG01. The sequence continues at coordinate 28,356 of JAGVMG010000010.1, forward strand.
CAACGCTTTCACGAGATTTGCGGTCTCAGAGCGGAGCTGCTTTTCGTTGTCGATCAAGCTTTTGACTTGTTCTTTGAGCGATTCTTGATCTCCTTTGCGCTCTTTCTCTAATTGACGCATCCCCGTATCTAGTTTCTGCAAGGTCTCTTTCACAGGATTAAGCAGCTCATGGATCGCCTGATGCTTCTTTTCGAGCTCCCCTTTTGCTCCCTCTTGCGCTTTTTCCAGAGTGGATTTGGCAAGATCTAAAAATGTGCGGTTATTGCGCTCTAAAGCCTCTCCGGAAAGGGATTGAAACGTCGTTTTAAGCTGAGCTTCTACTTGAGCTAGAAGCGCTAGTTTTTCCTGATAGGCCCTTTCATTGAGCTCGAGGGCATGGCATTTGTCTTGAGCTTGGCCCAACAAAGCTTCTAATTTCGGAATCTCTCTATTTTGCTCTTCTAAATACTGCTGGCGCAGTAGAGCTCTCTCTAACTTGGCATTTTCCCTCATCCACAGCCACAGACCAATAAGAAGAAGTGCAGCAACACCCAAAATGACCATGGTTAATTGTCCTCTTCCTCTTCTTCTGGCTCATAATCTTCGAGCGTCTTCGATTTTTTGCCAGCAATGAGGCGAATGATCGAAAGGGTCCAGCCAATAATTAGATAAAACCAAGAAGCCACTGCGAGCATGATCGGGAAGTAATAGAGAATGCCGTAGAGAAAAAAGATCGCGATAATGACGGTGACAAAGACGAGCTGAAAAGAGGGTACACGGAAGTGGAGAGCCTTAGAGCTGGGAAACTTCCAGCGACTCACCATGAAATACCCAATGATGATCATCAAACACGTCAATACGATCGCACGCGTATCCTCATGGATCGGGATCATGTTCTCTCCAAATGGAGAGAACAGGAATAATGTCGCAGAAACCGCAGCGAGAGCCCCCGCTGGAATCGGCAAACCGGTGAAGTGTTTATTCGAAGGAGTCCCTAAAGCAGCCGCTTTTTTCGCTTCGGTTGCTTTCACATTAAAGCGCACAAGACGCAAGACGCCGCAAATAGAAAAGAGCATAGCGCCCACAACAGCAAAAAACGAAAGCCCTGTTCCTTGCTCTAAGGACAGGCTTTTTAAAAATAGCACAGCTGGCGCCACGCCAAAAGAGACCGCATCGGCAAGCGAGTCGAACATAAATCCAAATTCGCTCTCCGCATGAATCGCGCGAGCAACGGCACCATCGAGAAGATCGGCAAAAGCCGCGACGAGCAGCAATAATGCGGACGTATTCAATAGATGAAACGTCCCAGCGCCTGGCTCGACCATATTCACTTTGAAAATCACAAAAAGTCCGCACGCTAACGAAAAAGCTGTCAAAATATTGGGAACGAGATAAACTTGTCGCATGTGTTACACCTCAATTAATCCGATTTTCGCAAATCGGGGGGATTTTTCATACCGAATTTTTAGACGCGACTCCACTCAAATTTACAGAATCTTAAAAATCGAAAAATCCTAATCGACTCATCTTTTGAATGTTGGATTGCAGCGCGATCTTTTTTTTGGCACTTCATTTTTTTTGGTAGACTTTTAGCGCAAAGCTACTATATATGGTGTATATACAATTAAAGCACTACTAGATGTGGTAAGGACAGGAATATGGGACGTAAATCGATGACGCCTGAGCAAGAAGCACTTGCAAGTTCAATTCAGAAAATCAACCCTTCTCTTTCTTCTGCGGATATCGCTTCCGCAATCAAAGAAGGAAAGGATAAAATGCAAAAGTTCACCGTTGTGAAACGCAACGGCGCACTCATGCCGTTCCGTCGCGATCGAATCCATCGCGCACTCGAGCTCGCTTTCCGCGACACAAAAAAAATTGCGAAAGACATTCCCCTATCCACCGAAGTCAGCGAGACGGTCGAACAAGTGACCGATCTTGTCATCGATCATCTCTACACCTTTGCCTCTAAAGGCGCTTCTCTTACCGTCGAAGGAATTCAAGATCAGGTCGAAGTTGTCCTGATGAAAGCAGGCCACCACGACGTAGCGCGCGACTATATCATCTACCGCGATCAACATAAGGCGCTCCGCGATGACTCCCCTCAAAACCTGAAAGTCGTGCGTGAAGATGGCGTAATCGTCCGCTTTAATATTATGAAAATCGCCTCTTCTATTGAAGACGCATTCCGCAGAAACCGCAATCTCGACGGCCCAGCCACTGCCGATATCATTGAATCTGTGAATATCCTGACACAAAAAGTAGTGGCTCGTGCTTCAGCTCTTGTAAAAGCAGGACATCCTCTGCATGTCCATTTAATCCAAGACGAGATCGAACAGCAACTCATGCGAGAAGGGTATTTTAACGTCGCCAAAGACTTTATCCTCAACCGCGCCCAGCTCTCCCCTTCCTCATCAGAACAACTCTCTCTTCCCCTCGAAGAAAAAGAAGTGCGCCTCTTCCACATTATCGATGCTGGGGGAACAGCGGGAACCATTACAGAAACACAACTGCGCAGCAGGTTCACCTACGCATGCCGTGGCCTAGAAGACCTCACCAAATCAGAAGAGCTTCTAGAAAATAGCGTGACAAATTTCTATGAAGGGATCAAAGAAACAGAGGTTGATCAAGCAGTTCTCATGGCAGCGCGCGCTAAAATCGAGTTTGAGCCCGCTTATGCAAAAGTCGCAGGGCGTCTGCTTCTCGATATTTTGTACCGCGAGACGATGGGCATTTCCGCTTTCGATCCGTCTCTTGATACCGCTCATCGCGATTATTTTAAGAGCTATCTGAAACTCGCCATTTCCATCCACCGCGTTCATCCCGATTTAGCAACATTCGATCTAGATAAACTAGGGCGTGCAATGCAACTGCAGCGCGATGATAAATTCGAATACTTAGGGTTACAAACACTCTACGACCGCTACTTTATCCATAATAATGGACGTAGATTAGAAACCCCGCAAATCTTCTGGATGCGCGTCGCGATGGGACTTGCGCTCATCGAAAAAGAGAATAAGAACGAACGCGCCATCGAATTCTACAACATCCTATCGAAGTTCCTCTTCGTCTCCAGTACACCGACCTTGTTTAACTCAGGGACAATGCATCCGCAGCTAAGCTCTTGCTATCTGTCCACCATTATGGATGACCTCAGCCACATCTTTAAAGTGGTCTCTGATGATGCGCAGCTCTCCAAGTGGGCAGGCGGACTGGGCAACGACTGGACAAACGTCCGTGCTACCGGCGCTCAGATCAAAGGGACCAACGGTAAAAGCCAAGGCGTCATCCCCTTCCTCAAAGTCGCCAATGACACCGCCGTTGCTGTGAATCAATGCTTTGCCCCTGATACCTTAATCTATACAGCACAGGGAACCAAGCCCATTTCCGACGTTAAAGTCGGAGATCTCGTGCTAGGCGTCAGCGGAACGTATCGCGAAGTCACTGACCAAATGACCTATAATCAACGCGATCCAATGGTTTCTCTCACGTTAAAACACGCACTCGCTCCCGTTTCCGTAACCTCAGGACACCCCTTCTATGCCGTCCAAGGTGTTCCCTTAGAGCAAACTGAAGAGCGCACGATGCAGTGGTTAGAAAAAGGAAAAGTTCAATGTGCATGGATCGATGCCGGAAAACTGCAAAGAGGCGACTATATCGCCCAGACTGTACCTAAAGAGATCATCGCAGTCGCTGATTTTGATGAAGAAGATGCACGCCTCTACGGAATTCTCCTCGGAGATGGCCATCTTTCCAAAGAAGGCTCCCAATGGGGAGTCTCTGGCAATCCCCAATCAGATGAGCACCTCGAATTTGTCCGCACTTACTTAACCGCTCGCGGAATCCATTTTTGGGAAACACAAAGAGGCGATCGCTACCTACAAATCCATTGGGCTGCAGGAAGAGGCGTTGTCCGCGATGCTACCACGGGATGTTTTGTCAGTGGCGGTGCACCAACCCTCCCCTTTGATCACGCAGATCTTTACGACGCTCAAAAACGCAAACATATCTCCCCTCGTCTCTCCCACCTCCCCCGTCCCCAAACGCTCGCGATCGTGAGAGGACTTCTCGAGACCGATGGAAATGTTTCCCGCGGTAAAGAGATTACCTTTACCAATACATCCCAACCTTTAGTGGATGGCTTGCGCTACCAAATGCTCCGACTCGGAGTTCCCACAGCAGGCAAATTCCGTGTGCGCAACAACGACCACACAGGCCGCCGCTCTGACGGATCCCTTATAGAGTTCAAAGGTGAAACAAAATGCTACGATCTGCGGATCCCAGCAATCCCAGAGCTCGCAGAACAAATCGGCTGTAAGCCTCTCACCAAACGAAACTGGCTCACATTCAACGGGAATATCTTCACGCGCATTAAAAAGACAGAATCGATCGATGTTCTCCCCTTTGTTTGTGATCTGAAAGTCGACGGCGATGAGTCCTACATGACAACAGCCGGCCTTGCCCATAACGGAGGAAAACGCAAAGGAGCGATGTGTGCTTATCTCGAAACCTGGCACCTCGACATCGAAGACTTCCTTGAGCTACGCAAAAACACCGGCGATGAAAGACGCCGTACCCACGACATGAACACCTCTAACTGGATCCCCGATCTGTTTATGAAGCGCGTCTCTGCCAACGAGATGTGGACCCTCTTTAGCCCGAGTGACACCCCTGATCTGCATGACCTCTATGGTTCAGCGTTTGAAAAACGGTATGCTGAATATGAGAACATGGTCGAAACAGGACAGCTCAAGCTCCACAAAAAAGTGGAAGCGCTTCAGCTTTGGCGCAGAATGCTCAGCATGCTCTTTGAAACAGGGCACCCTTGGATCACTTTTAAAGATCCGTCGAACATCCGCTCCCCGCAAGACCACAAGGGCGTTGTCCATAGTTCTAACCTCTGCACAGAGATCTTACTCAACACCTCTGAAGAAGAGACCGCTGTATGTAACTTAGGCTCGATCAACTTACCTGAGCACATGACTGAAAACGGGCTCGATCAAGAGAAACTAGCCTCGACGATCCGCACCGCCGTTCGGATGCTCGATAACGTGATCGACATCAACTTCTATCCGATTGCAGAAGCGCGCACCGCTAACTTGCGCCATCGCCCAATCGGCATGGGAATGATGGGATTCCAAGATGCTCTTTATATGCAGAACATCAGTTATGCAAGCCACGAGGCGGTTAAATTCGCAGACACCAGTATGGAAATGATCTCTTACTATGCGATCTTAGCCTCCAGCGAGCTCGCTCAAGAGCGCGGCACCTACGAGACCTACAAAGGTTCTAAATGGGACCGCGGACTGTTACCCATCGACACAATCGCACTCCTCGGCAAAGAAAGAGGCGGTCATCTCGAAATGGATCAAAGCGCTAGTCTCGATTGGGAGCCCGTGCGCGCTTCGATCAAAAAATACGGGATGCGCAACAGCAACACTATGGCAATCGCTCCAACGGCTACGATTTCGAACATCACCGGGATCACCCAGTCGATCGAGCCGATGTACAAACACCTGTTTGTGAAATCGAACCTCTCAGGAGAGTTTACGATCCCCAATACCTACCTCGTCAGCCGTTTAAAAACACTCGGCCTCTGGGATCACCACATGCTCGACGATTTGAAATATTTCGATGGATCAATCACTGAAATCGAAAGAATCCCTGACGATGTTAAACAAGTCTTCCTCACGGCATTTGAGATCGAACCTGATTGGCTCATCGAATGCGCAAGCAGAAGACAAAAATGGATCGACATGGGACAATCCTTGAACCTCTATCTCGCTGAGCCCAGCGGGAAGAAACTCCACCAGATGTACCTCTTTGCGTGGCAAAAAGGATTGAAAACGACCTATTACTTGCGCTCATTAGGAGCAACACAAATTGAAAAGTCCACCACAGATATCAACAAACGAGGCTTGCAGCCGCGCTGGATGAAGAATAAATCCGCCTCCAGCAACGTCCAAGTCGATCGAGAAGATACTGCGGCACCTAAAAAAGACAAACCGATCGTCTGTAATTTAGAAGAAGGCTGCGAGAGCTGCCAATAATCAAACGGGACCGCCCATCCATGTGCGGGCGGTCTCAACAAATAAAAAGGGGAAGATCATGCTTGAATTTGAAGAAACAGAGGGCAATGTTGCCACAGAGCAAAAAGAAACTCCAGCAGCCCAGCGTGTTAATGTCAGCCAAAAGCGGCTCATCAACTGCAGCAAAGTCGATGTCAACCAGCTCATGCCCTTGAAATACAAATGGGCCTGGGAACACTACCTCAACGGATGCGCCAACCATTGGATGCCCACAGAGGTGCCCATGGGCAAAGACATCGAGCTCTGGAAGTCGGATGTTTTAAGCGTCGATGAAAAACGGGTCATCATGCGCAACCTAGGCTTCTTTAGCACCGCAGAGAGCCTCGTTGGCAACAACATCGTCCTTGCGATCTTCAAACATGTCACAAACCCCGAAGTGCGCCAATATCTCCTCCGTCAAGCATTTGAAGAGGCGATCCATACCCACACATTCCTCTACATCGTCGAGTCCCTCACCTTAGACCAAGGGGAGATCTTCAACATGTACAATGAGATCCCTGCAATCCAAGATAAAGATCAGTTCGAGATGCAGCTCACCGCAGATGTGCTCGATTCCAATTTCACCACAGAAACCCAAGAAGGTGCGCAGAAATTCCTCGAGAACCTGATCGGGTACTACATCATCATGGAAGGAATTTTCTTCTACAGCGGATTTGTCATGATCCTCTCCTTCCACCGCCAAAACAAGATGACAGGAATCGGCGAGCAGTTCCAATACATCCTGCGCGATGAGACGATCCACCTCAACTTTGGCATCGACCTCATCAACGGCATCAAAGAGGAGAACCCCAACCTCTGGACACCCGAATTCCAAAACAAGATCATCGAAAAGATCAAAACAGCCGTCGAACTCGAAGTGCGCTACGCTCAAGATTGCCTCCCCAAAGGGATCTTAGGACTCACAGCTCCGATGTTCCGCGACTACGTCCAGTACATCGCCGACAGAAGACTCGAGCGCATCGGCCTAAAAGCCATTTACCGCTCGAAAAACCCATTCCCTTGGATGAGCGAAACCATCGACCTCGGCAAAGAGAAGAACTTCTTCGAAACTCGAGTGACCGAGTACCAGTCCTCCTCTAACCTCACTTGGTAGACTTACCTCATGAACCCGGTAGCAAAACTGCTACCGGGCTCATTTACATCTTTCAGGCATTTTTGCAGCACTTTACAAAAAATCTTTCTCCGTGAAATAAAAAAACAGACACTTTGCAAGTGATTAATACGTCTCCCATACCCCAGACGTCGCTAATTCAATCACATGCTGATCTGGATCATGAAAATAAATACTTTTTTCACCCAAGGGCCACTGAACCTGACTGATAACAGGAACCCCATGATCGATCAAGCGTTGCTTCCACTCTTGCAACTCGCTCATCTGAATAGCAAAAGCCATATGAAGAGGTCCTTGGCCATCATGCGGCGGAATGATCCCACCCTCTATCTGCTGCGGCTGAAGACTTGCTCCGCGCAAGAAAAGCAAAAAGACACTTTGCCCATTAATGTCAAAAGCGCATAAGCGATCTGTTGCATGATGGGCTTTAACTGAAGAATCTCTTGATAAAAAGAAGCCGGCAACTCTAAGTCATTGCAATAAAGAGCTGTTTCTATCACTTTATCATGCAAGAACCGATACTTTTCTTATTCACTCTCTAAAGAAGCCAACATACGTGTCCGCATCGCCTCAAGAATTGCAGGAGCTGCCTTCTCAGGCGACCCTACATCAAAAGGCGGGGCCGGATCATACTCAATGCCCAACTGTAATCCTTGGGCAAACCCCTGTCCAGCAATCTTAGCCACAAGCGTAAGTGCCAGATCGATGCCCGCAGAGACGCCAGCTCCCGTCATGATTTTTCCATCTTCAACTACCCGCTCACTTACAGGCTCTGCTCCCCAACTACGCAAGCGATCCAAGACAATCCAATGGGTTGTTGCGCGCACTCCCTTTAAAAGACCTGCCGCTCCTAAAATCAAGCTCCCTGTACACACAGAAACAGTCCAGGTTGTCGTCGCATGCATTGCACGGACCCAAGCCAATGTTTCTGGCGATTCACGCAACGTCGTCGCTCTCCCACCTCCTGGGATTACCAATACATCCGCACGCATCACATCAGTCAAAGAATGTTCAGCCGTTAGCACAAGCCCACTATCCGTTTGGATCGGACCCGGATGTGCCGCCACCCGTTTTACAATGGCTCCCGGTAAACGCGACAGGATTTCATAAGGACCTACCGCATCTAAAGCCGTCATCCCCTGATAGAACAAAAAGACAATTTCCATGACATCCTTCCTTAACAAAAATCCCTAAGAGGTATTGAAAAAAGACCTCTTAGGGATTAGCTTCCAATTCACACTTCATTTTAGCAAGTAAAATCAGCCCTATTACCTATTCTCGGCGTGCGCGTCGACCGTTAGAGGATAGTCCGGATTCTCCCCTGTCACTTACATAGGTTAAAGAAAGTTGTGTCTCCAAATGAACTTTATTAGAGATTTCTGCAGCGATCAGACGATTCAGATCCGCAAGCTGCGATCCTGTTGACTGACGCGCTAGATCTAGGCGATGCAGCTCTTCCTCTAGTCCTGGAGAGGGCTCTTCTTTTGCAAACTCACGCTCCATCAGTTCTGTCTGTTGGGTTAGCAAAGTAGTCAATTGACTTCCCACTTCATTAACTTGACGGTTTAGGTCTTTAATACGTAATTCTGCTTTTTGACACTCTAGGCTTAAAAGATGCAATTCTTCTGATGAGAGTTTTACTCTTAAGCGGCGTGGCATAGAAACTGCATGAACATCTGAATCACTGTCAGTTTCCGAAGCACCTTTCATTTTTCCCGTTTCGTTCTTCTCTAAATTGGTTTCCAATGAAAATCCCTTAAAATGAGCTCCTATCAAATCAACACCTACTGACATAACAGTCCTCTGTAAAAGTTATAAAATTCAGGAAAGAACATAATGAAAACAACAAATAAATAGCAAAGATAAAATAAAGACATCACAGATCAAAACGAATTAATATTAAGAAATAACACATTCAATAGACGTCTCATATTCTGATCCACCTGCGCTGAAAGCGCAGGTGGATAGCGATAGAATCACTCTAAGCCATGTTCCAAGAGCAAGCTTGCCGCCTCATTGCTCAAAATCTGACCTACAAACTTGGCTTGAACATCAGCCACTTCGCGCGAATAGACAGGTTCAACATGATCAATTGCAGTGTAATAGATCCCCGTGCATTCGATCCCAAATTTAGATAAGTTTTCGACCACTTCTTCAACATTCTTTTTTCTGTCGTCAATGAACACGACTTTCTTAGGGCTCTTCTTAATCGCGTCGATAAAGGTGAAAAAAATGTCACTTTTTAAATTAAAATCACTGCAAAACAAGATCCCCTGGACATAGTATGCAGGATGTTGCGCAGGAATATTAAACGCATCTTTAGAAGGGGCTGTTATCGCAAAATCGACATCGAGCGATGCGACTTGGGAGATTGTGGGAAGCGCCACAGTGGGATGGCGATGGGTCAATCCCATCACAACAACACCCCGTTTTTGCAAAGCCAAAAGAGAAGGAACAAAATCTTCTTCCAAAGGTTTTACAGGGCAAGCGTATTGAACCTTAGCCCAATGCGGATAAGCATCCACTAAAGCCTCTTCCCGAGTCATTCCCTTATGCATTCTTTGCTGCAGTTCGTCGTATAGATGGTGAACATGCCCGAACGCCTGCTTCGCTTCATACAACGTGTTATCAAGATCGACCAAAAACCAAGAATCCTCATCAATGTAGGCAAGAACATCGGCGATATGCGGCGTCTCAATAATTTCCGCCTGACTAAAGAAAGGGAGTGCAATTGTCATCAGAGTCAATATAACGTTACGAAGCATGGTGTCCTCCAGTTAAATGAAGTAGAGCGTATCTCCGTCATGCATTTTAAGAAATAAGAAAAAACCCGTGAATTGTCGCCTGCTGAGAAGCATTTAAATAGATGCGCGGATCAAACACAGACCATCAATTATCAGAATATTGAAAACGGGCAACAAAATCTACTTTAGAAATATAAAGCAACAGCCGCAGCCAAATTGCCACAACTTCCTTTCCAATCAATGTTGGGTTCTTTTAAACTCACCTGCCCAAACAGATAATTCACATCTATATTTTCTCGTTCTGATCGACTGATTAGAGCTACCTTGCTAGCGCTGGAAATCCCTCCTCCCAGCCCGTTGAACTGCATCCCTGAAGGATCAGGACTTCCCATGATCGATAAAAGCAAAAGATCCCGTTCCTCTTCATTTTCAGGAAGAGCACGTTCATCAAAAAACACTCCCTTGCTTGTGCCGCCTCTAATCAATGAGGCCCGAATTTTAGCCATGAGTCGCCTCTCATCAAATGAAGGTGCATTCCCCCCCCCTTTTCAACAAAAAGTTTTCAATGAAATTAGAGGTTCTATACGCTTCCAGCTTTTACTAAACAATGTGCTCGTGTAAATTCAGCATTTACCCTGGGGAAAAGATGCCCTATTTAATCTACGCCATAGATCATTCTGGAATGGAAACACAGAGAGAAGCGCTTAGGCAAGCGCACAGAGACCATCTCAAATCCTACGGAGTCAAAATCCTCGCTTCCGGAGCTCTCTTAGACGAAGATGGGAAAATGGTCATTGGAGGGATCTCTTTATTGGATACAGAGAGTCGAAAAGAAGCCGAGGACTTTGCCCACAATGATCCCTATTCACAGGCAGGGATTCGGGCTCAGACTCTGATCCATCGCTGGAGGAAACGTTGGTGGAACGGACTCTTTCTTGGAGATTGATTAATGTATAAAGTGATTCTTTTCTGTATGATAACCTGTTTAACATCTTCTAGAGCATTTACAATGCAGCAAAACCCAAAAGTGGTCGTCATTGGAGCGGGGCTCGCAGGACTGAGCACAGCCCACCGTTTGCAACAAAACGGGATCGACGTCCATGTCTATGAGGCGCGTTCACGCGTGGGCGGAAGAGTTTTTACAGCGCTTATAGAGGATTCCATTGCTGAATTGGGCGGGCACAATATTGCTGATGGTGGCGAAGCAGAACACATCCATCGGCTAATCGAGGAATTTGGACTCGAACTGAGCTGTCATCAAATTCAACTCTCTTATTCTTATTTTGATTCAAAGACGCTCATTTCATTAGAACACAGCTCATTCGCGCGCCCGTTCCAACCAGACGACCTCAAAAGCCAAATTCAGAAACTTGCCTCCACTTCCAAAAATATGCGCGGTATCCTGACTGGCATTGTTAGTGAAGACGATCCTCTCTATCAAATCATTGCAACCAGACTCTCTGCTTATGAAGGAGCATCTATCGACAAATTGTCCCCAGCTTACGCAGACACTTTGTACCACATGCTGCTTGGCGGAATCTCCCAAGCTCATTTAGACGCGACAGAGCGACAATCTGTAGATTTAGTGAGTCTTAAAGAAGGCAATGCGATGTTGCCCCATTTAATGGCAAAGACTCTCGGGGACCGAATGCATCTCAACGCTCCTTTGACACGGGTTTCCAAGCAAGCCAATGGGTCGTATTTACTCACCTTTCAAGATGGGCAGATGACTCATGCCGATCTCCTTATCCTCGCGATCCCCTGTTCCACATTTGCTGACATCACTTTTGACGACACTGTGATACCAAGCGAACGCCTTGATGCAATTAAAGCCATCCCTTATGGGGAAAATGCAAAAGTCATTATTCCATTCCCAGAGATAACAACGCTTGCGAAAAACTGTATCAATGACCATGTGATCAGCTTTTACGATTCCCATCAAAGTGCGATCGTTCTTTACTACACCAATGCATCCAGTTACTTTTCCGATGCCACAATTGAGCACGTTTACTCTCAGGAAAGACAGATGATGGAAATCATGTACGGAGACGACTGCCCGCTTTATACCCCTCCCACCTATGCTCAAGATGCATCATTTCAGCGTTACCATGGCCCCATAGGCTATAGTTGGCCTAACGACCCTTATGTCAAAGGCTCCTATGCTTATATTGCACCAGGGCAAGAAGTATCCTTTACGCACATTCACGATGTCGATGGGGAATGGGTGAAGTCTCTTTTTGCTCCGATCGACCACACCCTTTATTTTGCAGGCGAGCATGCAACCATCTTATCGGATATCCCAGGAACAATGGAAGCTGCCTGTGAGTCTGGAGAGCGCGTTGCGCGCATGGTTTTAAAAAAAATCTACGAACAAAAATAAGTCATGGATTGGGTAGGAATCGATCACATTGTGCTTACGGTAAAGTCGATCGAAAAGTCGCTGCAGTTTTACTGCTCGGTACTCGAGATGACTGAAGTCACATTCGGCGAGAGCAGGAAAGCGATTGTCTGCGGAAGACAGAAAATCAATTTACATGAAGCCGGAAAAGAATTTGAGCCCAAAGCCCATGCTCCTCTACCTGGATCCGCTGATCTCTGCTTGATCACAGAGACTCCTCTCGTGGAAGTTCATAAAACATTAACCTCCCACAACGTTAAAATCGAATTGGGGCCCATCGAAAGAACGGGCGCAAGAGGTAAAATCCTCTCTCTCTACATTCGGGATCCCGACGAGAACTTAATTGAAATCTCTAACGACCTCTTAGCATGAGCAGATTTGAGCGAGTTCTATAACAGCCTCAAACACATATAATTAATTTTAAATTAAATAATTAACAAGATAAATAAAAAACGATATTATTTAATTTACATAAATTACATCGCACTGTAAACCTATCTGCTTGAAAAACCCATGGAGGGAATTTAGGGCTTCTTCTGTAACTCAAGGCGGTCTAAGCGCTGAACAAATACAAAGACTTAGGCAATCTCATGATCAATTTGCGCTATACTCAAAACATCTTGAGAACCCTGGGACCGATGATCTAACAATCATTTATCAACGGTGTAACTCAAGCTATCAGGAGTTTAAATCTGAAGCGCGCAGTTTGCTACGTGAAACTTTGGACCAAACTTCTGTTCAATGTCAGCGCATTGCCAAAATTTTGCACAATTGCAAAGAGCTTCATCAAATGCAGAAAAAAGAAGCTTCACAATTGTCTCAAGAATTCGCTCCCGGAGATACTGGCCCCATCACTGCAGAAAAGATCCAGGGCCTTCTTCTTCTACAAAAGTCTCTGGAGCGCGCACAAATAGACATTTCGGCAGGAGTGCAGAACGAAAAAAGTGAAATCGAACAACGTCTAAAGCAGGAAATAAAGCAGTATAAGAGAGAAAAAAAAGCTGCAATTCAAGAAGCAAAACAGGCAGGTAATAGATCCAAGTCTATAAAAAAGATAAAAACAAACTATGACAAATTAATAAAAGCCACCAAAGACAGATGCCGCTCAGAAATAGAGGAACTCGATGCACTAGTACATAGTTAAAAAAGTTTTTGCTCTTTGGGCTGATGTGAAAGCTCCCGCGGCTAAGCGATCGTAAAGGCCGCTGTGTGCAGACACACAGCTAA